>JAGNIJ010000028.1 GCA_018001225.1 Kiritimatiellia bacterium
GCCCTGGACCCGCCCGCCGATTATCAGCAGCCCGCCCCCTTTGCCGACCATCTCCTCCAGCCCGGCCACCTGCTGCACGCTCAGCCCGTTGGGGTCCACGTCCATCAGCACCGCCACGTCGTATCGCCGCCAGTCCGCCTCGGTCTGCGGGGGCTTCTCGATATTCGTGTTGCCCTGGTGGATGTAGTCGATGTCGGCCGACTGAAGGTAGCACGACAGGTTGATCACCGGGTCGCGCAGCAGGGCCGGCACCAGGTAGAGGTATTCGCGGTTCGGCTCGCAGGCGATCAGCAATCTCGTCGCCGGCGGCGTCACGGAGGCGGTGTTCGACTGGACCACGCTGGGCCTCGCCGCGGGCGACCACGGCCTGCTGGCCTACACGGTGGTCGGCGGCGTCACGAACATGGCCGGCGCTCTCTCCTCTTCCACCTATTTCAGCGGGACGGGGTTCGGGCTGAACGCCGTCAATGCCACCGGCTCGATCGGCGGGCGCTGCACGGCCGTCGCGGCCTCGGGCGGCCTGCTGCTCGTCGGCGCGGGGGCCACCCTCGAGGTCTGGGACCGCTCCGCGCCGCTCGAGCCGGCGCGCCTCGGCGCCGTGCGGCTGCCGGGCCTCGTGCGCTCGCTCGCGGTGAACGGGACGACGGCCTACGCCGCCTGCGGGCCGGCCGGCGTGCAGTTCGTGGACGTTTCCGTCCCCGCGCATCCTGTCCACGTGAACACGTTCGACACCTCCGGCGAGGCGCATGCCGTGGCGGCGGCGGGAAGCTACCTGTACGTCGCCGACGGCATTGCGGGCGTGCGGATCATCAACGCGGCCGACCCGCTGTCCCCGACGCTGGCCGGCGCGTGGCACACGACGGGCCCGGCCCGCGCGATCGCGGTCAGCGCAGGACGGGCGTACGTCCTGGACGAATACGAGGGCCTGGTCATCCTCGACGTCTCCGCGCCCGCCGCGCCGGCGCGGCTGGGCGGATACGCGGACGTCACCTCGGCCCGCGGCCTGGCGGTGGCCGGCACGACGGTCCTGGTGTCCGACGACAACGGCGTGTTCTCCGTGATCAACGCGGCCGTCCCGAACTCGCCGGCGAGGACCGGGAGCGTGCGCCTGAACGCCTTCGGCGAGGCCATGGCGGCCGCGGGCTCGATCGCCTATGTCGCCGCCGGCCCGGCCGGCGTGCTCACCATCAACACCGCCGGGCCCTCCGTGGTCTTCACCAATCCCACACCGGACGCCGCCGCGTCGGTCAGCCTGGACGGGTCCGCGCTCTCGGCGGCCTCGGGCTACGGCGGCGTCCAGACGTTCGATTGCTCGACGCCGCAGGCGCCCGCTCTCCACGGCACCTATCCGGCGGGCGCCCGCGCGTCGGAGGCCGTGTCCGACGGCCTGCACGCCTACGTCGCCGCCGGCGAGCGCGGGCTGGAAATCTTCAGCCTGGCGAATCCCGCCTCGCCGGTGCGCGTCGGCGCGGAGACGAACATCGGCAACGCCCGCTGCGTGGCGCTGGCGGGCCCCCTCGCGGTGGTCGGGGACGGCACGACCGGCGCGCGCGTGGTGGACGTGTCCAGCCCGGCCGCGCCCGTTCTCCTCGGGACCTTCGGCAGCACGAACCTGTCCTTCGTCCGCGCCGCGGCCGCCGCGGGTTCGATGGCCGCCGTGACGGACGGGCGGCGCGTGCTCCTGCTCGACCTCGGCGCGCCCGCATCGCCAGCGCAGTCGGCCGTGTACACGTCCGACGGGTTCGTGTTCGACCTGGCCATGGATACCGGCCACGTCTACGCGGCGGCCGGCGGCGACGGCCTCAAGATCCTCTCTCTTCCCGGTTTCGCCGAAGTCGGGTCGTATGACACGCCCGGCATGGCCGTGGCCGTGACCCTGGACGGCGACCGGGCCTACGTGGCGGACGGGGCCGGCGGCTGGATGCTCCTGGATGTCAGCAATCCCGCCGCGCCGTCCGTGGTCCACGCCTCAATGGACGAGGGCGCGGCGGAAGACGTCGCCGTGGCCGGCTTACTGGCCGCCGTCGGCGGGCCTTCCAATAGGGTATCCGTCCTCGACATGTCGAATCCCCTGACACCCGTTCCGCAGGCTTCGCTGGGGCGCGTGGTCCGGGCGCTGCGGTTGTCCGCCGCGGGCGGCGCGTATGTGCTGACGGCGGAGGACGAGGCCGGGCTGGGCGTCTTCGCCGTGGCGTCCGACGACGCGGACGGCGACGGCCTGCCCGATGCGTGGGAACAGCAGATCGCCGACGCCGATCCGGACGACGGGATCCACGGGCCGGCCGACGTGCAGCCCGGCGACGATTTCGACGGCGATCGGCACACGAACCTGGAGGAACTCGTCGCGGGAACCGACGCCCGGGACGAGCGGTCCGTCTTCGCCCTGTCCGCCTCGGCTTCCGGCGGCGGGCAGCAGGTCATCCACTGGTACAGCGAGCCCGGGAAGCGGTACGACGTGCACCGTTCCACGAACCTGCTCTCGGGTTTCAGCGTGATCCGGTCCGGCGTGGCGGCCGTGCCGCCCGTCAACGCGTACACGGACTCGGTTGTCGGTGTGCACTCTCCGCTGTTCTACATGATCAGCGTTCAGAAATAGCCCGACTCTGGCGCGAGCGTTATGCGCTGTATGCCATAAACCTGCCGCCGCGCCGGATGCGGCAGGGGCGGGCGAGGCTGGAGGGCTTGAAGAAGGCCCGCGGTCGGTTACGTTAAGGTTACAAGATGCGACATCGGTGCCCCAGAACCGGGAGGCGTGTTTCCGCCCGGAAACGGTCTCGAGCCTGGCTGCCATTCTATTTCGTGACCGGAGTGGCGGCGGTGGTGTGGTATCTCGTCCGCGTGTTGCCCCGCCCCAGCCGGGCGAACTATCCCTGCCAGCGTGTCGCGGCGCCGATCGCGTGGGGTTTCGTGGCCTCGCTGCTGGCCTGGCCCGCCGCCCTGTTGGCCTCGCGTCGCGCGCGGAGTTTTCTGCGCGAGCGGCGATTCATCCTGGCCGCGGGGGCCGTGATCCTGGCGGCCGGCGCGGGCCTGGCCGGGCTCGTGGCCTCCGCCGCGAAGTCATCGGCGCTCGCCGCGGCGGAGGCGAAGAACAGTCCGATCGGCTCCGCGCGCGGCACGTTTCCCGGACGCGTGGTCTGGAGCTACGATCCGGCCGCCGCGCAGTGGGACGGCAGCACGGGCTACTGGTGGGAGGACCGGTGGAACAGCCAGGCCGCCGCGGACGCCATGCTGTCGCGCGGCCTGCTCGACCTGACCGGCGCGGCGGACGAGGCCGCGGCGTGGGACACGCTTTTCCGCTACTCGAACAGCTCCCGCGGGCGCGGCGATCGAGGCTACCAGGCCGGCGAAACGATCGCCGTGAAGATCAACCTGAACAACCAGTACTCGGGGTACACGACCACCGACAACCAGCTCGACGCGTCTCCGCACATGGTGCTGGCCCTGCTGCGCCAGCTCGTAAACGAGGCGGGCGTGCCCCAGTCGGCGATCACGGTCTATGACGCCGTAAGGTATATTCCCGACAAGATTTACAACAAGTGTCACGCCGAGTTTCCGCAGGTGGTCTTCATGGACGCCGGCGGAACGGGCGGACGGACGCTGGTGCAGTGGAGTTCGGCCGTCATCCGCTACGCCGTCACGGACTGGCCGGACGGCAGCCCGTGCGGCCAGCGGATTCCCAAGGCCGTCTACCAGGCCGCGTACTCGATCAACATGGCGCTCTTGAAATGCCACGGCACGGCCGGCGTCACGCTGACCGCCAAGAATCACTACGGCACGATTGACGGCCGCGAGCACTGGTACATCAAGGCCCGCTCGCGCACCCTGCCGCTGTACAATCCGCTCGTGGACCTGATGGGCCAGAAGAACGTCGGCGGCAAAACGATGCTGTTTCTCGTCGACGCGCTCTACGGGACCAGCGGCGTGGACCAGCCTCCCCAGCGCTTTCAGCTCGCGCCGTTCAACAACCGGTGGTCGTCGAGCCTCTTCCTGTCACAGGACCCGGTGGCCATCGACTCTGTCGGGCTGGAGTTCCTCAACGCGGAGTTTCCGTCCTCGTACATGCTCAACGCCGATAATTACCTGCACGAGGCCGCCTTGGCGAACAACCCGCCGTCCGGCACGGTGTACGATCCCGAGGGCGACGGCATCCGCCTCGCAAGCCAGGGCGCCCACGAGCACTGGAACGACAACGTGAAGCGGCAGTACTCGCGCAACCTGGGGACCGGCTCCGGGATCGAACTGCGGTTCCTCGCGCCGGCGGACCTGTCCACCGACAGCGACGGCGACGGGCTGACCGACGGCTGGGAATCGCAGTACTTCCGGACGCTGACGGGGGCCGCGGCCGATGGGGATCCGGACGGCGATTCGTATTCCAATCTGGACGAAGCCACGGCGGGAACCGATGCCGCCAGCGCGGACTCGTATTGGAAGGCGGCAGGTATTGTCGATTCAGGCCGCGAAATTGTTCTAAAATGGAACAGTCATACGGGGCGGTCCTATCGCGTCAGCCGCTCGGGGTCCGTGTTGGGGCCTTTTGAGGACTTGCCCGATGAATTGCAGGCCACGCCACCGCTGAATGTCTGGACCGATTCCGCGCCGGCCGCCAGCGGATTCTACCGGGTCAGCGTGCGCTGACCGCCGGAACTTAAAGGTTTTACCTGCGGCGTGCTTCCGGGTATCTCTAGTCCAAGCAAGGGGGATACCATGACCGGCAAAGCGATGCGGCCAATCTGCCTGCTCTGTGCATGGGCGATCTTTCCGCGCGGCGCCGAATCAAAGCCCAAGGTCGATGACCAAGTCGCGCCCCCGCGCGTCACGGAAATCAGCGCGACCGGATTCCGCGTGCAATTCGAAACCGCGGAGCCGACCGCAACCAGTCTTTTGATGCGGGAATCGCCCTTTCCTCTCAAAACACCCGAAGTCCATGCCAAGGGCCGGTGGGGCAAGCCGCGCGAAGTGAAAGGGCCTCCCGAGCCCCGCCTGCGGCACGAGTTGCGGGTCGGCGGACTGCACCCGGCCACCCGCTACTACTATCGCGTGCCGCAACCCGGCGCGACAAACGAGCCGCCGGGCTGGAGCGAGGAGTATGCCGTCAACACGCGGGCCCCGGCGGGGAAGACCGAGTTCATCCGCGTCCCCGTGAGGGTGCTGCTCGTGCCCAACCTCTTCGGCGCGGAGTCGTTGGAGCGCACCCTGGCGTGGCCCGAGCCCATGCCGCCGGAGGACCTGCGCCTGTACGCGGACGCCTTCCAGGAGGTGTCGCTCTTTTTCTGGGCGAATTCCCGGATGAAATACTGGGTGGATTTCGACCTGTACGCCGACCCCCGGTTTTTCCGGCGCGAGGAGGTCCCGTCCAACGCCCCGTCGTGGTACGCCGTGCTGCCGGTGTTCGACGAGGAGGAATCCTGGCGCGCGGCGCTGTCGAAGCAGAAGGCCACGAACCGCCTGTACTACGGCGCGGTCGTCTGCGAGGCCGAACGCCGCTGGGATGCCCGCGACAGGAACTGGGTCTACATCGGCAGCGGGGGCTATGCCTACGGCATGGACCTCTGGCCGAAACCCGGATGCAGTTACTTCAAGGGCGGCGACGACACATGCTGGATGGCCTCCCACGAGTTCAAGCACCAGATCGAGAGCCAGTACCACCTGTCCGGCTTGACCCGCGAGGACGACCGCATGTGGTTCTGCCACTACGCGACGAAACACAACGACCCCTCCGGCGAACGCTGGGAATGGGACACGGCGGCGGACCATGGGCGGGACTACGACGGGCTGGCCTGGCAGCTGCGGCACATGACCGACGAGC
This sequence comes from Kiritimatiellia bacterium, assembly GCA_018001225.1. NCBI lineage: Bacteria > Pseudomonadati > Kiritimatiellota > Kiritimatiellia > Kiritimatiellia bacterium. The sequence continues at coordinate 5,807 of JAGNIJ010000028.1, forward strand.
AGTACCTGCGCAATCGCTTCGGCGAGCTCGTGACGGCCGTGGACCGCGATGGCGACGGCATCCCGGACGACGCCCCGCGGCTGCCGCTGGATGAAAAACGCCTCGGATCGAACCCCGCGCAGAAGGACTCCGACGGGGACGGGCTCGCCGACCTCGACGAGGTGCTGGCGTCGTTGTGGATGTCTGCTCCGCGCCTTAGCCCTCTGCGGCGGCGCGCCCGGGTGCCCTATATCCGCCCCGGGCTCAACAACCCGGACAGCGACGGCGACGGCCTGACCGACGATCGGGACCCGTACCCGCTCTATCCCTTCACGAACCGGATTCCCCGGGCGACGATTCGCGTGGACGGGAGTCTCGACGACTGGGCCCGCTTCCAGCGCATCGCGTTCCGCCACGACCGGCTTGGTCCGAAGAAGGCATCCGCGAACCTCGAGATCCGCGCCTGCTACGACGACGAGTGGCTGTACTACGCCTTCATCAGCCGCGTCCCGCACGGGGGCCTGTACATGGTGACGGATCAGGACGCCGACGGGTACTACGTCGGGAACGACAATGTCATCGTGGAGCTGGACGCCGACGGCGAACTGTCCGGGGTCCGCGTTCACCTGGGCGCGGCGAACCGCTGGCCGTACGAGGCGGACGATGTCCTCTTTCGGACCAACCTGCAGCACGCCGTGTCGTCCGGGCCCGACGCGGAACAGATCGTCGAGCTGGCCATCCCGAAGCGGCCGGACCTGGGGCTGGACCTCGAGCCCGGCGAGGAAGTCGGGCTGTCGTTCAAGCTGCGGCTGGGCGGGGCCGAGTCCTGGGTCTCGGTGTTCGAGCCGGGCGACATCTTCGACTCCGTCCTGGACCCGGGCTCCGCCGCGCCGGCGAAGCAGCAGGAACGGGCGCGGGCCTCGTCGCCGGCCGTGCCGGGCAGTCTCCTGACGCTCGTCGATTGGGATTCCATGGCCGTGTTTCCTCCGGGCCGACGGGCCGGGATGTTCTCCAGCACCGATCCCAAGGGAGAGGGAAGGGACTGCGGCAACTTCCTGCGCATCGAGGGAACCCGGTACGTGCTGGCGGAAATGGAGGGGCCCGGCGTGATCACGCGCCTGTGGTCCGCGAATCCGCAGGGGCAACTGCGCATCGAGCTCGACGGCCGGCCCGAGCCGGCCGTGGATGGCCTGTTCAAGGATATGTTCGAAGACCGATGCCCGCCGTTCCGGTCGCCCATCGCGGCGCCGTCCAGCGGCGGCTTCTATTCCTACTGGCCGATCGGCTTCGAGCGTTCGTGCCGGATCACGGTCGGCGAGGCGCCCGGGATCGCGGAGCGGCGCGCGGGGCTCCGGGCCCCGCGCCCCGTCCGGGTGCCGCTGCGCGGCGTCAGGGAACTCAAGCTCGTGGTCACCGACGGCGGCGACGGCTTCGGCTGCGATCACGCGGACTGGGGCGACGCCCGGCTCGTTTCCGCCAACGGGAAGGCCCTGTTCTTGAGCGACGTGACCGAGCGCGGCGAGCCGGCCGTGCTGGTTTCCTCCGGGCAGGGCTGGGGCCTCCTGCCCGGCGGCAAGCCGGGCCCGAATGGCGCAGTAGGCCTCGACACGAGCTGCGAAGGCCGCCCGCTCTCGATCAACGGCAAACGCTACGGAAAGGGCCTGGGCAGCCACGCCCCGGCCGAGCATACCTTCGCGCTGCGCGCGCCCTTTGAATGGTTCGAGGCCGAGGTCGGCGTGGACGATGAGACGCTCATGGACCCCGCCCGGAGCTGGAGCCCGTCCGTGACCTTCGAGGTCTACGCCGACGGCCGGAAGGTCTACGACAGCGGCCTCGTGGGCGATCCCAAGCTGGAAGGCTCCTTCGATCCCAGGATGTTCTTCTATCAAATCAATTACGTGAAACTGCCGCCGGGCTCACCGGTCGAAACGTTCCGCCGGGACCTGACGCTCGGGCAGCAGAAGGAGCTGAATGAAGTGCTCCGCGCGTGGCGCGAACCCGGCAAGCCGCCGGCCGGCGCCGCGGACGCGCACGTCGTGAAACGATCCCTGGTCATTCCGCCCTACGGCACGAATATCTTCCTGCAATTACCCGGCGCCGGGACGGTGCGCGTCCTGAAGATGAGTGTTCGCTCCCTCGACCGGCATGCCCTCCGTCGCGCGGTCCTGTCCGTCCAGTACGACGGCGACCGGCGGCCCGCGGTGTGGTGTCCGCTCGGCGATTTCTTCGGCTGCGGGTTCGGGACCGGCGACTACCGGACCCTCCTGATGGGCGCCACGGACGACGGGGGCTTCTACTCGTATTTTCCCATGCCCTTCGCGCGCGGGCTGCGAATGACCCTCGAAAACGGAAGCCCCGCGCCGCTGGAAATCGAAGGGGAGGCCGGCTGGCAGCCCGACAAGCCGGAGCGGATTCCCGAGGGCCGCTTCTGCGCCGCCTGGCGCGAGGAACCCGGCACGCCCGACTGGCACCGGGTGGCCGACCTGTCGGGCCGCGGGAATTTCGTCGGGCTCGGTCTCGCCGCCGTTTCCTACGGGGGCACGCTCGGCTACCTCGAGGGAAATGACCGGTTCATCGTGGATGGCGCGGCGGGCCGGGCCCTGACGGGCACCGGCATGGAGGACTGTTTCAACAGCGGCTGGTACTACGAGCAGGGGCTCGTCAGCCGGCCGCTGCATGCGTTGTCCCTGAAGTCGGAGAAAAGCGAATTCGGCTCGGCCGCCGGGATCACCAGCCAGATTCGCTTCCTGCTGCCGGACCGCCTCCCGTTCGAGTCGAGCCTGGCGGCGGCGTTGCAGCACGGGGTCAACAACAACTTCCCGGCGGTCCGCTACGCGACGGTGGCCTACTGGTACCAGGCCCTGCCGCTGGGCCGGGAACTGGAGCGGCGGCCGGCGCGCGCGTTGACTTTGCCGCGCAAGATGCTCGTGCGCCCGGCCGAGCCTCCGGACCGCGGCGGGGACGGCAACGAGATTGCCGGCATCAAATCCCTCGAGGGCGCCGTGTTCGCGGACCAGTTGAAGGCGAAGGTCGCGGGCGCCGAGGCCTCGCTGGTTTACTGGAAGGACATTTCCACGGATTTCGAGGGCACGCCCAGCGCCCTGTTCTACGGGTGGCCGCAGTCCAGGCTGCTGGATGACGGGGCAAAAAGCCGGGGCGACGTGCTGTCCTGCCGCGCCGCCGTGCCGGGCGCGCAGGTCAGCGTGCCCCTCTCGCCGGCGCTGGATCGGGGCGCGGAGATGGCGATCACGCTGGTCCTGCTGGAAGGGCCCGATTGCGGCGTGGTGGAGGTCGCGTTGGGGGCCACGGTGCTGGGCCGGCATGACGCATACCATGAAACGGTCCGCCCCAGCCCCATCCTGACCTTCCGCGCGCGCGCGCCGATCACGCGGCCGCCCTGGCCGCTGGTCCTGCGCGTCGTAGGCAGGAACGCCTCGGCCCGCCGCAGCGACCTGGGGATCTACTGCGTAAAGGCCGGAGTGGAATAGGCCCACGCAATCGGCGACTGAACAGCAGGCTCGTAGCGCCTGCTGTACAGCGGGGGCTACGAACCCGCTGCAACCCTGGCGTCGAAAGCGGAAAAAACCGAACTGCTTTACCGCCGCACCGCGATTCCTCGCCCGGCGAGGTATTCCTTCACCTGCTGAATTGTAAATGTTCCAAAATGGAACACCGATGCGGCGAGGACGGCGCTGGCCTTGCCCTGGGTGACGGCCTCATTGAAATGTTCGAGTTTTCCCGCGCCGCCGCTGGCGATGACCGGCCGGCCGGTAGCCTCGGCGACGGCCCGGGTCAGGACCAGGTCGTAGCCGTCTGTCGTCCCGTCCGCGCCCTTGCTCGTCGGCAGGAACCAGCCCGCCCCCAGGTCGGCCAGTTCCCGCGCGAACGCCGCGGCGTCGCGCCCGGTCTTCGTCCGGCCGCCGTCGATGTAGACCTCGCGCTTCGACGGCAGGGCCTCGTTGACGTCGGCGTCGAGCGCGATGACGATCCGGTCCGCGCCGAACAGCCGGACGGCTTCGCGCACCAGGCCCGGATCGCGGAACGCGGCGGACGAAATGCTCACGCGCGAGGCCCCGGACTCCAGCGCCTCCTCGATGTCCGCGCATCTCCTGATTCCGCCGCCCACGGTCAGCGGCACGTCCACCACGGCGGCCACCTTGCGGGCCACGTCGAACATCGTGCACCGGCCCTCGATCGTCGCGGTGATGTCGAGGAACGCGATCTCGTCCGCGCCGCCTTCGGAATACGCCCGCGCGGCCTCGACGGGATCCGCCGCGTCGCGGAGTTCGACGAAATGCACGCCCTTGACCACGCGGCCGTCCTTCATGTCCAGGCAGGGGATCACTCGTATAGGCTCCATGACGATTCCTTCCTTTGTCGCGGCCGGCACGCGACCGGCCCTCCCTTGTAACAAGACACCCCGGCGATGCCCGGCTTGAGGGCATCGCGTCTCCAGTATCCTCCGGGTTTCGTTAATTCTCAATAGACAAGGAGCAGGGGTCTCTTTTAAAATTTGCGCCATAAGGAGGATCGCTGCCAGGCTTTCATTGCGGCCGGCCTTCCCGATTTCATTCACGCCGAACACACAGTCCTGACGCGAAGGTGGAAATCGTTACGCCGTAAAGACATTCATGGCCGAAACGCGGGAGGCCGGTTATGAGAACGGGTCGCGCGCTGGTTATCCTGGTGTGCCTTTTTGCCGCTGACGGGCACGCCGGCGAAATCTACGGGTTCGGATCGGGGGTGGTTCCGGATACCGGGGCCGTCACCGGCGGCGAATTCGTGGTGATCAGCGGGACCGGGCTGTGCGCGGGCGGGGACGCCACGAACGTGACCCTGTGCGGCGTGCCCGCCGCGTCCATCGAGAGCGCAACGGACACCCAGGTGGTGGTCCGGGCCGGCGTGTCGGGCGCGCCGGGGCTGGGCGACGTGGCGGTCTGGTCGGAAAGCCTCGGCGTCACCGTCAGCTCCAACGCCTTCTGCTACCGGCTCGACGCGGCCATCCCCCGGGAGGACCTGGTCCTGTGGCTGCGCGCGGACGTGGGCGTGCTGGAGGAGGCCGGCGCGGTGAGCCGGTGGTACGACCAGTCCGGGAGCGGATTCCACGCCCTGCAGGCCAGCGGCAGCGCGCGCCCGACGGTGAGCACGAATACCGTGTCGCCCACGCTGCCGGCCGTGCAGTTCGACGGCAGCGACGATTACCTGTGGCGCGCGGACGGACTCGGCGTTGCCAACAGCAACGTCGGGTTCACCCTGTGCATCGTCTTCCGCTACCCCGCGTCCACGGTGAACAACACGGGCGTCTTCAGCCTGCGGTCCGCCTACGCCGCGGACTGGTCCAGCGCCGACGGCATGGCGCTGACGCAGAAGAACGACTGGTACCTGGGCTGGTACCGCGGGCTGGAATGGCTGCAGGGCGTGGCCTACGGCGGGAGCAATCCCGGGACCAACAGCCTGGGGCTCTCGGTGCCCTGGGCCGCGGTACCCAGCCCGCGCGCCGTGTTCCTGGCGGCCACCAAGAGCGGGACCGACGCGGAGATCTCGGTAAACGACGCTTCGATGGGTTCGGACCCCTACGACCTGCCCGGCGGGCCCGCCGACCCGACGTGGAATACCAACGGCTACGTGCTGGGCGCCCGGGGCGATCTGATGGGATGCGGCCGCGTGGATATCTGCGAACTCCTGGTCTATAACCGCCTCCTGTCCACCGGGGAAATGGCCGAGGTCAAGGCGTACATGACCGCCCCGGCCATGCAGGTGATCGGCATCAACGGCACGGCGATCGCCGACGGCCTGGCCCCCAACTGGGACAAGGGCACGCTCTTCCCGGCCACGGGGGCCGGCTCGTTCCGGGAGCACACCTTCAGCATCACGAACGGCGGCACGGCCGCGTTGCACATTCCCGGCTGGGCCACGAACGGCGCGGACGCGGCGGCGTTCCAGGTCGTGGACATGCCGTCGTCCGTTTCGACAACCAGCCGGTCGAACCTGGTCGTGCGGTTCGTCCCGGCCGCCGCGGGCGCGTTCACCGCGGCGCTGGTCATCAGCAACGACACCGTGGCCTCGCCCTACACGGTCAACCTGGAGGGTTCGGCCTTCGCGATCTCGACCAACAACGGGCCGTGCGCGGGCGGAAACGTCATCACGATCAGCAACGGCTACTTCGGCACGATCACCAACGTGCTGGTCGGCACTGCGGCGGCCGCCATCCAGGCGTCCGGCGAGAACTGGTGCACGATCGTTCTCCCGGCCGCCGGCTCGGCGGGCGTGAAGGACATCGTCATCCAGACGTCCGACAACGACGACACGATCCTGGAGGGCGCCTATACCTACAACCCGGCGGGACTCATCGGGGTGTACCACAACTTCTTGAGCGAGGGGTTCAACGCGGAATTCTACGGCGCGCCCGTCGGATGGAGCTACGAGTACGACACGGGCGCCGCCGACTGGCAGCACGGCTACGGCAACTACTCCATGCCGGACAGCCCGCATTCCGGCGACTGGAATGCGCTGTTCTGGGGCATGGAGGGGGACATCACCCGGCTGATCTCGCCGTCCATGGACTTGAGCGGGGCCGATGCGCCCCTCCTGACGTTTTGGCACGCCCAGGCGGAGTACGAGGAGGATGAAGTGGTCTACCAGGATACCCTTCGCGTGCTGTACCGGACCAATGCCTCCGCCGAATGGGTGCAACTGGCCTTCTACGATGGGAGCATCGAGGCCTGGACCGGGCGCGTCATCAGCCTGCCGAATCCGTCCAGCGACTACCAGGTCGCCTTCGAGGGAGAGAGCCATTACGGAGACGGCTTGACGCTGGACGATGTGTCCGTGGACAACACGCCGGGCCCGGGCGTCGTGCCCGACAGCGGGTCGTGGACCGGCGGCTACGCCATCGCCATCCGGGGCCTGAACCTCGGCGACGGAACGGACATCACCAACGTGACGCTGTGCGGGGTCGGCGCGGCCTCCATCACGAGCCAGTCCTCCACGCAGGTCGTCGTGACGGCGGGGTTCTCGCTCGTCACGGGCCCGGGCGACGTGCGCGTGTATTCCACCAGCTACGGGGAATCCGGCGCCGCGGATGCGTTCACCTACGCGGCGGGCTCGGGCGGCGCGATCGGCGCGCCGGCCTCGCTGGGCTTCCTCGCCACCTTCGGCGCGGATCCCGCGCCGCAAGCCTTCGTCCTGACCAACTCCGATTCGACGGCATACCTCTTCACCAATCAAATCACCTATGCGCCGGAGGCTTCCGGGTGGTTGGCCCTCTCGCCGCTTGCCGGGTTCGTGGCGGGCGACGGGTCGCGGGTCTGCACCGCCGCCGTATCCGTGGCGGGACTCGCGCCGGGCGCGTACTACGCCACCAACGCCGTGGTCTCCGCGAGCGCGACCAACAGCCCGCAACTCATGACGGTGCGCCTGGTCGTGCACCCGGCCGGCGCCGTCACGCTCTACGTCGCCACGGACGGCGGCGCCTCGCCGCCGTATACCAACTGGAGCCAGGCCGCGTCGGAGATCCAGTCCGCCGTGGACCTTGCGCGGGCCGGCGACGCAATTATCGTTACTAATGGAAGTTATGACTCCGGCGCCGTAGTCACGCCGGGGGCCGGCCTGGCCTGCCGGCTGGTGATCACGCAGGAACTGACCGTGAGCAGTGTCAACGGCCCGCAGGCCACGTTCATCGGGGGCGCGTCCGACGGAGGCACGAACGGCCCGGCCGCCGTGCGGTGCGCGTACGTGAGCGGGGGCGGTGTGCTCGAGGGATTCACGCTGACCAACGGGCACACGCGGGCCGACGGCGACTACGTGTACGACCGGAGCGGCGGCGGGGTGCTGATCGTCAGCAGCGGCACCGTGGCCAACTGCCGGATCGCGGCGTGCTCCGCGTCGGGCGACGGCGGCGGGATCTACTTCCAGCAGGGCGGCGTGGCCGACCGCGTGGTGCTGGACGGCGGCGACGCGCGGTACGGCGGCGGGGCCTGCTTCAATGCCGGCGGACAGTTGGTGAACTCGCTGGTGCTGCGCAACACCTCGGCCCTCGAGGGCGGCGGGCTGTTCCTGTGGTGGGCGGGCAGCGAGGCCCGCAACTGCACGGTGGTGTCGAACACGGCGGCCGGCGTCGGCGACGGCGTGTTCATCTACCAGGGCGGCGCCGTGTATAACTCGGTGGTATACGGGAACACCGAGGACGATTTCTACGTCAATCCGCCGGCCACGGTGCGCTACACGTGCAGCCGATCCTTCCCTGTCGCCGACGGCAACATCACCGACGATCCGCTCTTCGAAGACCCGGGCGCCGATGACTTCCGCCTGCAGCGGACCTCGCCGTGCATCAACGCGGGCGACAACGTCTACGCGCCGACCAACCAGTCGCCGTACGACCTGGCCGGCCACGCCCGCATCCATGCCGTCACGGTGGACATGGGCGCCTACGAGGCGTTGTATGACTGGCACACGCTGACGGTCAACTCCAGCTACGGCACGCCGAACCCGGGCCCGGGCATCCATACCAATGTCGAGCAATCCGTTCTGAATGCATGGGTGACGGGCCCCGCGGACGCGGGCGGAACCCAGTTCGCGTGCACGGGCTGGGCCCTGGCCGGGCACGATCCGGAGACCGGTTCGGGCACGGGCCTCGTCATGACCGTGACCAACGACGCCGTCCTGACGTGGCAATGGACGACCAACTACTGGCTGGACACGGAAGCCGGGGCACACGGCTCGGTGAACGTGGGCGACGGGTGGCAGGCGGCCGGCGCGATCACGCAGCTCACGGCCACGGCGGAGTCGTACTATCACTTCACGAACTGGACCGGCGACGTGTCCGCCTTCGTCAATCCCCTGGAGCTGCTGATGGCGGGCCCCCGGCAGGTTCAGGCCGTATTCGAGGAGAATCTCGCGGCCCACGACACACCGGAATGGTGGCTGGCCGCCCACGGGTGGACCAACAACTTCGACGACGCCGCGAACGGCGATCCGGACGGGGACCTGTTCCTGACATGGAAGGAATACGTGGCCGATACCGACCCGACCAACGGCGCCTCGTTCTTCCTTGCCGCGAGCGGCGAACGGGTCTACGGGACCAACTGCACGGAAACCATCTGGACCAACGGCGAGGAAGTCGTCACGACGCGGATCTGCGAGGTGGTCGGCCACGTGTACCAATGGCCGAGCGCCGCGGGCCGGGTCTACGACGTGTACGCGGCCTCCAACGTGTCCGGCCCCTACCTGCCGCTGACCGGCGCCACGAACATTCCGGCCACGCCGTCCGTGAACACCTACACCAACCTCCTGCCGGAGACCGTTTCAGGCTACTACCGGATCCGCGTGCGACAGGAGTAGGCTCGGATTCTGAAGCATGTTGGAGGGCGGCGGGCCTCCGCCGCCGTGCCGGTTCTCCCCTCCTCTGGAGGGGTCGGGGGTGGGTGCGAATCGTGCGCGTTCAGCCAGAAAACGGCGCTACTCCTGCTCGGCCGCGGCCCGGCCGAGGTCGAAGGCCATCAGGTTCTGCTCCACGATGGTCGCGCCCTTGTAGTCGAAGAATTGCGCCACGGCGTCCCGGATGACTTCCGCGGGAATCATCAGGAACGGCGAGGCGGCCCCGAGCAGCACGCTGTTGACCGCGCGCACGGTGCCCGCCTTTTTCGCCAGGGCCTCGGCGTCGAGGAGCCGCCGCTTCTGCAGCCGGTCGATGTGGGCGATCAGGGCCTCCGTGGCCGGGTAGGTCTTGAGATTGCGGACCGGCACGCGGTTGGCCACGAGCACGCCGCCGTCGTGTTTCAGCCACGGCAGGTGGCGCAGGCCCTCCATCGGTTCCATCGCCAGCAGCAGGTCCGCCTTGCCGCGCCCGATCAGGTCGGAGGCGATGGGTTTCTCCGAGAGCCGCAGGTGCGAGACCACGGCCCCGCCGCGCTGGGCCATGCCGTGCACCTCGGACTGCTTCACGTGCAGCCCGCGCTCGATGGCCGCGGTCCCGATGATCCCCGCGATGGTCAGGATGCCCTGGCCGCCGACGCCCGCGATGAGTATGTCCTGGTGGGTCATGGGAAAGGGTTCAGGGTTCGGGGTTCAGGGGTCAGTGGGGCCGTCGGCCCAAGGGGCCGGATGGAAGCAGAAAAGAGACCTCAACGTCCAACAACCAACATCCAACTTCCAACGTCCAATTGAAGCATTTCCGCGCCTTGGAAGTTGGGCGTTGGGCGTTGGGCGTTGGACGTTGAAACAAATCATGTTGAGAGCAAGTTCCATATCCAGTGCCTAAGATCAGGGGTCAGGTTTTTCGGGCCTTGGCGGTCACCACGCATTCGCGCCGGGAGATGATGACCGACGGGCCCTTGTAATCCATTTCCCGGCGCAGGGTTTCGACGTTGGCCTTGTGGTTGCCCGGCAGGGGCACGAGCACGTGGACATGGTCCGGGGCGACGCCGAGGCCCTTGACGATCTCCTCCAGCCGGCCCGCGGCGGGCACGGGCTGTCCGCCGGTCATGCCCGTGGTCAGGTTGTCCGCGATGATCAGGGTCATCGGCGTCTTGTCCTCCACGATGTCCAGCAGGCCGGTCAGCCCGGAGTGCATGAAGGTCGAGTCGCCGATCACCGCGACGGAGGGATGCACGCCGGCCTCGGCCGCGCCCTTGGCCATCGTCACCGAGGCGCCCATGTCCACGCACGAGTTGATCGCCTCGTACGGCGGCAGCGCGCCGAGCGTGTAGCAGCCGATATCCGAGAACACCCGGCCGCCCGGGTGGTCCGCCATGGCCTCGCGCAGGAAATCGTAGGTGTTCGCGTGCGGGCAGCCCGCGCAGAGGGAGGGCGGCCGCGGCACGACGTCGGCCGGGACCTCGTGCGTGTGCGGCGCGGCGTGTCCGAGCGCGTGCGCCACGATGTCCGGGTCCAACTCGCCCGCGCGCGGCAGGGTGCCGTCCAGCCGTCCGCGGATCGAGCCCTCCCGGGCGTTCACACCGCGCATCAGGTCTTCGACGAGGGGGTAACCATCCTCGAGAACCAGGACGGACTCGCAGCGCTCCAGCATGCGCGCCAGCGCTTTGCGCGGAGCCGGATACTGCGAGAGCTTCAGCACGGGATGGGGGCAGGCCTCGCCGCCGTAGGCCTCCCGGAGATAATTCACCGCGATGCCGCAGGCGACGATGCCGAGGGAGCGGTCGGAGCCTTCCTCCAGGGTGTTGTACGGCGACTTTTCCGCGGCGCCCTCGAAAGCGCCGATCTTCTTCAGCAGTTCATTGTAGTTGCGCCGCGCGATCGCGGGCAGCAGGACGAACCGGCGCGGGTCGTCGTGGAACGCCAGCGGGTTTTGCGCGCGGGGCTGCTCCACCCGGCGCTGCACGTTCGCGCGGGAGTGGGCCAGGCGCGTCGTGAGGCGGACCAGCACGGGCACGCCCCAGCGCTCGGAAAGGTCGAAGGCCTCGCGGACCTGGTCGTAGGCTTCCTGCTGGTTCGCGGGCTCGAAGAAGGGGATCTGCGCGAAGACGCCGAAGTAGCGGCTGTCCTGCTCGTTCTGGCTCGAGTGCATCGAGGGGTCGTCGGCGACGACCACGACCAGCCCGCCGTGCGCGCCGGTGATGGCCGCGTTCATGAACGGGTCGGCGGCGACGTTGAGCCCGACGTGTTTCATGCAGGCCATCGCGCGCTTGCCGGCGAACGACATGCCGAGCGCCTCCTCCATGGCCGTCTTCTCGTTGCAGCTCCAGGCGGAGCGGATGCCCAGCGCGCGGGCCTCGGCGGATTTCTGGATATACTCCGTGATCTCGGTTGAGGGCGTGCCGGGGTAGGCGTACACCCCGGAGATCCCGGCGTCGATCGCCGCCTGCGCCACCGCCTCGTCGCCTAACCAGAGGTGCATGCTGCCCTTGCGCGTACTCATGTCCGAAGACCGGGTATTAACGATGGATTACCCGCCGTGCGCAAGTTTTTTCCGTCGCACGGGCGCCTTGCCGCCGCCCGGGAAAGCTGGTAAACAGGATGCGTGGGACGGCGGGCCCTGGGGCATGGCTAAAGAAACAATACTGCTGGTGGACGATTCCGAGGCGACGCGGAAGGTGCTTGCCGCGAACCTGTCACGGCAGGGATACGAGATTCAGGCCGCGGCCTCGCTGGCGGAGGCGCGCGAGGCGGTGAGCCGGAGTGTTTTCGACGGGATCCTGCTCGACCTGGAACTGCCGGACGGCAACGGTTTGAATTGGCTGCCCGAACTCCGGGAGAGTCAGCCCCATGCGGCGATCGTTATCATCACGGGTACCGGCGACATCCCGTCCGCCGTTCAAGCCATGCAGCAGGGTGCGGACCATTTCCTGACCAAGCCGGCAAACCTGGATGAACTGATTGTATTTCTGCGCAAGGGACGTGAGTTCAGGGACTTGCGTCGCAGAAACCAGTACTTCAGCGGCGTGGCAAGTCGACAGTCAATGTGCTATTTTGGAGCAAATTCAATCGTCAGAAACATGCTTCGGTTGGCGGAAACGGCGGCACGGAACGGTTCGGTGGTCCTGCTTTTCGGGGAGACGGGCTCCGGCAAGGGGATCCTGGCGCGGTGGATTCACGCGCACAGCGCCCGCGCGGATAAGCCCTTCGTGGATATCAACTGCTCGAGCTTGAAAGGCGACCTGCTGGCCAGCGAGATGTTCGGCCACGCGCGCGGCGCCTTCACGTCCGCCGTCGACGCCAAGCAGGGCCTGCTGGAGGCGGCGGACGGCAGCACGCTGTTCCTCGATGAGATCGGCGACATGGACCCCGGCGTGCAGGCCTCGTTCCTGAAAGTGATCGAGGAGCGGCAATTCCGGCGGGTCGGCGAGGTCAAGGTGCGCCGGAGCGACTTCCGGTTGATCTGCGCGACCAATCACGACCTCCAGCGGCAGTGCGAACAGGGCCGCTTCCGCAAGGACCTGTATTTCCGGATCAACGTGTTTCCCATAGAAGTACCGCCGCTGCGCGAACTCCGGGACGACATACCCGGCCTGGTCCGCCACCTGGGGCGCGAGCTGGCCGGGCGGGATCTGGAGTTGGCGGCCGGGGTCATGCCTTTGCTGGCCGAATACGATTGGCCCGGGAACATCCGGGAACTTCGCAACGTGCTGGAGCGGGCCTGGCTCTTGTCCGGCGGCGGCGAGTTGAAACCCGAACATTTCCCCGGCCTGCGATATCCGGATGGAGGGCGGCCGGCCCTGGCCGCCGGGTCGCTGGATCTGAACCGGGCCGAGAAAGAAAAAATACGCGAAGCACTTCGCCGCTACGACGGCAACGTTGAGCGGGCCGCCGAAGCCCTCGGGCTTTCCCGGGCGACCCTCTACCGGCGACTGAAAAGCCTGTCCGATTGATCTGAAGCATCCGCCATGCCTTGGAATCCGGGACCCACCGGTCTGGCGGGAGATCCAGCCTCCAGAGACGTCCGGTGGAGGGCGGACCTCCCGCGATGCCATGCGATGTGCTTTCTTTCTCCTGCACCAACTCATCCATCCGGCCCTTTCCCGTCGGGACGCGCCATTCCAAGGCACGCGGTCGGGCGTTGCCGCCGGCATGCCGGGCCGTCCGTCTCGAAATAAGACGCGCGTCTCTTTTCAAGACAGTTCCGCCCCTTCTCCATAATTGCAACAAATTGCAAATTAGCGAGTTATGCGCTCCCTGCCCGGCTGGCACGATTGCTGCATAGAGGCAGGCGTACGTGCCAAGCGGTTTGCTCATGAGGAAGACTTGCACAACGCCCGATTTGTGTCGCGGATGCGGTTCCGGTGGCCTCGATACCGACCGAACTAGAAGAGCGGCCTCTATAGCAGGCTGTTCCCTCCACAACGGCGGACCCTTGGCACGGGACATCGAAACGCCGGGCCGCATCCGCATTTTCCGCATCCCACATCCAACGCCGCGATGGAGCGCGGTCGTGGCCCTTCACCGGGCAGCACCCTGGAGGTATTCGGCATCATGAACCTGGACATTCGCACCGTCTTCTTCAGCTATGTCATCAGCAACGCCCTGTGCGCGGCCGTGATGGCGCTGTTGTGGCGCCTCCATCGCCGGCGCTACGAAGGGATCGGTCACTGGCTGGCCGACTACTTCATGCAGTTCATCGCCCTGGGCCTGGTGGCCCTGCGCGGGCAGGTGCCCGACGGGGTCTCGGTGGTCCTCGCCAACGGCCTGGTCGTGGGCGGCACGATGATCCTGTACACGGGCCTGGAGCGCTTCCTTGGCCGGCGCTCGTCCCCGGACCGCCATTACCTGGTGCTGGCCGTGTTCCTGGCCGTGCACGCCTGGTTCACGTGGGGGCAACCCAACGTGCACGCGCGGAACATCAACGTGTCGCTGGCGCTGCTGGTGGTCTGCGGCCAGTGCGCCTGGCTGATGCTCGCGAGCCGGCATCCGGCCCGGCCGCCGGGCGCGCCGGTCGTCGGGATGGTATTCGCCGCCTACAGCCTGTTCAGCCTGGTCCGTCTCGCCGCGCTGGCGGGGGGGCTCCGCGGGAGCGGCGATTTCGGCGCCACGTCCTTTGACACGCTGACGATCCTGATCTACCAGATGCTGTTCATCGCGCTCACGCTGGCCCTGTTCCTCCTCGTGATCCGTCGCAAGGGCGACGAGCTGGAGGCGCAGGGGAAGGCCCTGCGGGAGCGGGCCTCCCTGGTGCACGGCCTGTTCGATCACATGGTCAGCGGCGCGATCGTCTTCGAGGTGCGCGCCGACGGGGCCGGGGGGGACGACTACGTGCTTCGGGAGATCAACGCCGCCGGCCAGGAGATGGAAGCCCGGCCGCGGGAGGAACTTGTCGGCCGGACGCTGCGCGAATTGCGGCCCAACATACGCCCCGACGGCTTGCTCTCCGCCCTTCGAAAAACCCGGCAAACCGGGCAGCCGTCCTTCCTGCCGGCGACGTTCTACGAGGACGAACGCTTCTCGAGCTGGTACGAGGCCCAGGTCTTCATGCTGCCGTCCGGGGAACTGGTGGTCCTCTACAACGACGTCACCGCGCGCCAGCGCGCGGAAACCATGTTGCGGCAGAACATGGAGGAGATCGCGCGCATGAACAAGGTGATGATGAACCGCGAGGAACGCGTGCTGGAATTGAAGAAGGAAATCAACCGCCTGCTGGCGGAGGCCGGCCGGCCCGCCCGCTTCGAGGCGGCATGAGCAACAACCGGCCGTGAGGTTTGGGGAAGGTGCGGGCGTGAACGCGGGACAAAAACAGGGGACGGCGGGACGGCGCCTCGCTGGGCTGGCCTGCGCGGGCCTGCTCCTGGCCGCCGGCGGCTGGGGGGCCGGAGTGGCGACCCGGGCGGCGGACGCGGACCTGCGCGGCGGGCTGTTGGAGCAGGCGGTGGCCATCGCGCACGCGTTGGACCCTGCGCTGGTCCGCGCGCTGTCCTTCACGGCCGCCGACCGGGACCTCCCCGCGTTTCAGCGAATCCGGCATTACCTGCGCACCTACGCGGAGGCCGCCGGCCTGCGCAGCGTGTACACCATGGCCCGGCGCGGAGACACCATCTTCTTCGGGCCGGAAAGCCTGTCCGCGAACGACCCGTTCGCGTCGCCGCCGGGAACCGTGTACGAGCAACCTTCCCCGGCGGACTGGACGGCCTTCGAGACCGCGCGGCCGGCCTCGACCGGCCCGCAGACGGATGAGTACGGCACGTTCGTGTCGGCCCTCGCCCCGGTCCTCGATCCGCTCACGGGCGAGGTGCTGCTGCTGGTGGGCGTGGATGTGGAGGCGAGCCAGTGGCGTGTCCGCCTGGCGCAGGCGCGGCGATTTCCCCTTGCCATGGCCGGGGGTCTGCTGGGCTTGCTGTTCCTGGGTCTGGCGCTGCTGGAGTGGCGCGACCGGGGCGCGGGGGCGCGTCACGCCTGGTTGCGGCACGCGGAGACCATCCTGATCGCGGCCTTGGGCCTGGCGCTGACGCTGGCCGTCGTCCGCCTGTTCCGGGACGAAGAGCGGCGCACCCGCGAGGCGCGTTTCAAGACCCTGGCCCGGGTGCAATCGTCGGGCATCCTGGACGAGCTGCGCGACCTTCAGAATCGCATCGAGGCGCTGGCCGGCTTTTTCGAGGCCAGCGAGCTCGTGACGCCGGCCGAGTTCCGCGCCTACGTCGAGCCGCAGATCCGTTCGAGCCTGGCGCAGCGCTGGCTCTGGCTGCGGTCCGTACCGGCGGGGGAGGCGGCGGACACGGAGGACGGTGCGCGCCGCGAGGGGATGGCCGACTTCCTCATCTGGCAGCCGGACGAGGCGGGAGGCCGCGCCGCGGCCGCGGGGCGCGACACATTCTACCCGGTTGTCTATATGGCGCCGGCCTCCAACCATCTGGCCGCGCTGGGCTATGACATGGGCTCGGACCCGATCTACCACGCGGCGATCGAGGAGGCCCGGCGGACGGGCCTGGCCGCGGCCTCGGATCCGCACCCGCTGATGGCGGCGCCCGGGCACCCGTCCGGCCTGGCGATATTCCGGTCGGCGAAGGCGGCCCCGCGGGAAGGCCTCGTGGTAGCGGCGGTGCGCCTGGACGCGCTGACCGCCTTCCCGCGCCGCCGCGTGACCGGCGTGGATTCCCCCGTCGTGAACGGCTTCTTCCAGTTGGAGCCGGGCCGGCCCCCTCTTTGCCTCTCCACGTCTTCCCCGGAGCATCATGCCGGGCTGCTCTGCTGGGAATCGGACTTCGCCCTGCGGCTGCCCGCCTTCATCTTCGGAAAGACCTGCGCCATCGTGGCGCACCCCGACCCGGCCTGGGCGGGGAGCGACAGGATTCCGGGGAGCGGGATCGTCGGCATTTCCGGCCTGCTGCTCACGGTGCTGCTCGCCGGTTTCGTCGGCTCCCGCGCCCGGCAACAGGCGCAACTGGAGAAGGAAGTCCGGGCCCGCACCGCGGCCCTCCTCGAAAAAACGGACGAACTGGAGAAGTTCTTCTCCAGCTCGCTGGACCTCCTCTGCATTGCGGACACGGACGGCGGCTTCCGCCGCCTCAACCGGGAGTGGGAAAAAACGCTGGGATACCCCCTGGCGGAGCTGGAGGGCCGGCGCTTCCTGGACCTGGTCCATCCCGACGACGTGAACGCCACGCAACAGGCCGTCGCCACCCTCGCCCAGGGCGAGGAGATCCTGAAATTCATCAACCGCTACCGGTGCCGGGACGGCTCGTACCGCTGGATCGAGTGGCGGTCGTTTCCGTCGGGCCGGTTGATTTATGCCGCGGCGCGTGATATCACCGAGTCGCGGCGGACCGAACAGCAGTTGAAGGAGCAGCTCAATGAGCTGCGCCGCTGGCAGCAGGCGATGCTGGGCCGGGAGGGGCGCATCGCGGAGCTCAAGGCCGAGGTGAACGAGCTGCTGGTACGGGCCGGCGGGCCGCCGCGGTACGCCGGTTCGGCGGGCGCGAAGCCCGGCGCCGGAGGAGAGAGGGGGGGCGCGTCGTGAACGCCAATCTGTTCGTGCTGATGGCCGAGGCGATGGCGGTCTACCTGCTGGTCCTCTGGACGCATTCCCTGCGCCGCCGCGCCGGGCTCGGGCCGTTCTACGCGCTGCTGGGCGGGATCACGGCGGTGATGTCGTGGGTGACCGACGCGGGCGTGGTGGTCCAGGCCGGCGGGATCACGTTCATGGTCGGCTCCACCGTGTTCTATACCGCGCTGCTGCTGGGCGTGTTTGTCGTGTATGTCTTCGACGGCCCGCCCGCGACGCGCGTCGCGATCCTGACCGTCGCCGGCGTCTCGGCCATGGTCCCGGTCATCGCGGCGGTGTTGCACGTGCAGATGAGGCTGCTGGACGCCGCCCCGCTCGGGTACGTGCCCCTCCCGAGCCTCCGCATCAACGCGGCGTCGGTGGCGACCACGGCGGCGGACCTGGTGTTCCTGGCCGTGGCCTGGGAGTTCCTGGGACATCCGAAGTTCCGGATGCCCGCCTGGACGCGCGCGTTCCTGACCCTGCTCGGGGTCATGTGGCTGGACGTGCTGCTCTTCGCCACCGGCGCGTTCGCGGGAACCCCGGGCTATCTCGGCATCATGGGCGGCACGCTGGTCAGCCGCTTGTTCATCGCCCTCTTCGCCTTCCCGTTCCTCTACGCCTACCTGGAGTGGCAGAGCCGCGAAACCGGGTTCGCGATGGAACCGCGCCCGATCCTGGCCATCCTGAAGCAGGTCGCCCGGGCGCGCGCGGAACCGGACCCGGCGCAACAGGAAGTCGCCGCGCGCCTGCGCATGGAGGAGACGTTGAGCGGGAGCGCGGAGCGCTACCGCGCCTTCCTTGACGCGACGGACGATCTCGTCTTCATCAAGGACGAGGACTCCCGCTATCTTTTTGCCAACCCGGCGGCCGCGCGGTTTTGCGGCCGCCCGCTTTCAGACCTCCTGGGGTGTCGCGACGAGGACCTGATGCCGGCCGAGGCGGCCGCCCGCTGCCGGGATACCGACCGGCAGGCCCTGGCCTCGGACGGCGTCGTGGTGTCGATCGAGACCGTCGCCGGCCGCGTGTACGAGACCCGCAAGTTCCCCCTGCCGCTCAAGAGCGGCGGCGCAGGGGTCGGCGCCATCATCCGCGATATCACCGAGAACCGGAAGACAGAGGAGAACCTTCGCTTTCAGGCGCAGTTGCTGGCCAGCGTCGGCGAATCGGTCGTCGCCACGGACCTGGAAGGCCGGATTCTCTACTGGGGGCCGGGCGCCGAGAGGCTGTACGGCTACGCGGCCGCGGAGGTCATGGGCCGGCCTTACCGGCAGTTCGCCGGCCCCCTCGAGCCGCCGGAGGAGGAGATCTTCCGCCGCGAACTGCTCGCGAAGGGCGCCTGGCGGGGCGAGTATGTACAGAAAAAGCGCGACGGCACGCTGTTCCGGTCCGCCACGGCGGTGTCGCTCGTGACCGACGGGAACGGGCGGCCCGCGGGATTCATCGGCATCGACCGGGACATCACGGAACCGAGGGCGTCGGAGCAGGCGCTGCGCACGAGCGAGGCCCAGTTGTCCAACGCGTTGCAGATCGCGCGCGCCGGCCACTGGGAGTACGACGTGGCCAGCGACACGTTCACCTTCAACGACCACTTCTACCGGATCTTCCGCACCACGGCCGCCGCGGTGGGCGGATATGCGATGCGGTCCGCGGACTACGCGCGCCGGTTCTGCCACCCGGACGATGCCGCGCTGGTGGCCCGGGAAATCGAGGCGGCCATCCGGACCGCCGACCCGAATTCCAGTCGCCAGATCGAGCACCGCATTCTCTATGCCGACGGACAGGTCGGGTACATCGCCGTGCGATTTTTCATCGTGAAGGACGACCAGGGACGGACGATCCGCACGTACGGCGTGAACCAGGATATCACGGAACGCAAACAGGCCGAGATCCTGCTCCGCGAGCAGATGGAGGAACTCCGGCACTGGAACAAGATCACGCTGGGCCGCGAGCAGCGGATCCTGGAGCTGAAGCACGAGGTCAACACCCTGCTGGCCCAGGCGAACCGGCCGGCGAAATACGACAGCGTGGAGGCAGGATGAAGACGGGGCGCCAGATGTACGCGGGAATGGCGTTGCTGCTGGCCGTCCATGCGGCGGCCGCCGCGGATGCGCCCATTCTCTCGGGCTGCGAGTACGACTATCCGCCCTACTGCGTGGTCGCCCCGGACGGCCAGGCCGGCGGGTTCTCCGTGGAGTTGCTCCGGGCCGCGCTCAAGACGATGGGCCGCGAGGTGACCTTCAAGGTCGGAGCGTGGTCCGAGATCAAGCAGGACCTTGCCGAGGGGCGGCTCCAGACCCTTCCGCTCGTGGGCCGGACGCCGGAGCGCGAGGCGCTCTACGATTTCACCATCCCGTACCTTCCCGTTCACGGGACGATCGTGGTGCGGGCCGACAACCAGGACATCCGGACGACCGCCGACCTGAAAGGCCGGCAGGTGGCCGTGCTGAAGGGCGACAACGCGGAGGAGTACCTGCGGCGCTCGGACTTCGGCGCAACGATCGTGCCGCGGCCCTCGTTTGAAACCGCCCTGCGCGAGCTGTCCGCCGGGCAGCACGACGCGGTGGTCATCCAGAAACTCGTCGCCGTTCAGCTCATGCGGCAGGCCGGGATTACGAACCTGCAGGCCGTCGGCCCGCCTCTGAAGGATTTCACGCAGAGCCTTTGCTTTGCCGTGCGCGAGGGGGACAAGGATCTGCTGGACATCCTGAACGAGGGGCTCTCCATCGTCATGGCGGACGGCACGTTCCGGCGGCTGCACACGAAGTGGTTCGCAGAGCTTGAGGCGGAGGGTCGGCTTCGCAGCCGAATCGTGGTCGGCGGCGACAACGCGTATCCCCCGTACGAGTTCCTGGACGAGCGCGGCCGGCCCGCGGGATTCAACGTGGACCTGACGCGGGCCATCGCCCGGCGCATGGGGCTGCACGTGGATATCCGGCTGGATACCTGGGCGGCCGTGCGGACAGGGCTGGAGCGCGGCGAGGTGGACGTGCTGCAGGGCATGTTCTACTCTGCCGAGCGGGACGAGACCATAAGCTTTTCCCCGCCGCACTCGATCGTTCAGTACGCGGTGGTCGTGCGCCGGGGTTCTCCGCTCCCGCAGGGGGCGACGGATTTGAAGGGGCTCACCCTTCTCGTGCAGAACCGCGACATCATGCACGACTGGGCCGCGGCCCGGGGTCTGGGCGCGCAGGTGGAACCCGTGGACTCCCAGAACACCGCGCTCGGCCGCCTGCGCGCGGGGGCCGGCGACGCCGCCCTTGTGTCGGTCGTCCAGGCCCACTACTGGATCCAGCACCACGGGTGGGCGGACCTCGACGTGTCCGAGGCCGCCCTGTTCTCGCCGGAGTATTGCTACGCCGTCCGCCGGGGGAACGAACGGTTGCTCGCCCTGTTTTCCGAGGGGCTGGCCGCGCTCAAGGCCTCGGGCGAGTACCGGCAGATCCAGGCCCGCTGGCTGGGCCCCTACGAGCCCTCCGGCGTGCCGGTGCGCCGGGTCATCGCCCTGTTGCTGGGCGCGCTGGCGCTGGCCGCGTTCTTCGCGGTCACGGGCGTGGTGCTGCGCCGGCAGGTTCACCGGCGCACGGCGGAGCTGCGCGCGAGCGAGGCCCTGTGGCGCAGCTACGTGGAGTATGCCCCCTACGCCATCTTCATCGGCGACAAGCAGGGCCGGCACGTGCAGGTCAATCCCGAGGCCTGCCGGATCACGGGCTACAGCCAGGAGGAGATGAGGGCCATGGGGCTGACCGATTTCCTGGCCCCCGAATCGCGCGAGGCCGGCCTGCGGGACTTCGCCCGGCTGAAGGAGACGGGTGAGGCGCGGGGCGAGTACGCCTTCGTGACGAAAAGCGGCGAAAGACGTTGGTGGACCATCGCCGCCGTCAAGCTGACGGAGGATCGCTACCTCGGCTACGTGAGCGACGTGACCGAGCGCCGGGCCGGCGAGAACAAGATCCGGGCCGCGCAGGAGGAGACGCAGGGCCTGCTGGAGGAGGCCCGGCTGGCCCGGCGCGCCCTGTTGAGCCTGGTCGAAGACCAGCGGCTGGCCCAGGAGCAGCTTCGCACCCTCACCGAGCGGCAGGACGCGCTGCTCTCCGCCGTCCCGGACATCATCATGGAAGTGGACGCGAACAAGGTGTACACGTGGGCCAATCCGGCCGGCCTCGAGTTCTTCGGGCCCGACGTGATCGGGCGCGAGGCGCGGTACTACTTCGAGGGCGAACAGGACACGTACCGGCGCGTCCAGCCGCTCTTCGACGGCCGGGGCGAGGTGATCTACCTGGAGAGCCTGCAGCGGCGCCATGACGGGCAGAAGCGCCTGCTGGCCTGGTGGTGCCGCGTGTTGAAGGACGAAAAAGGCCGGGTGACCGGCGCGCTCTCCACCGCCCGCGACATCACCGACCAGAAGAACCTGGAGGAGCAGTTCCGCCAGGCGCAGAAGATCGACGCCGTCGGCCGCCTGGCCGGCGGCGTGGCCCACGACTTCAACAACATGCTCGGCGTCATCCTCGGCCACGCGGAGATGGCCTTGGAGCAGGTCAAGCCCATGCAGCCGGTGTACGAGGATCTCCAGGAAATCCAGCGGGCGGCGCAGCGCTCCGCCGACCTCACCCGCCAGTTGCTCGCTTTCGCCCGCAAGCAGACCGTCGAGCCGCGCGTCCTGAATCTCAACGAGACCGTCTCCGGCATGCTCAAGATGCTCCGCCGGCTGATCGGCGAGGATATCGAGCTGGTCTGGCAGCCCGGCCCCGGCCTCTGGCCCGTGTGCATCGATCCCGTCCAGGTGGACCAGGTCCTCGCCAACCTCGCCGTCAACGCGCGGGACGCCATCCGCGGCGTCGGGCAGCTCACCATCCGCACCGAGAACGTGACCGTGAGGCCGGCGGATCTCGCCGCCCACGCCGACGCCTCGGCGGGCGAGTACATCCTGCTCAAGGTCAGCGACACCGGCGCCGGCATGGACCAGGCCACCATGGCGCATCTCTTCGAGCCGTTTTTCACCACCAAGGGGCTGGGCAAGGGCACGGGGCTGGGCCTGGCGACCCTCTACGGCGTGGTCAAGCAGAACCACGGTTTTATCGACGTGGACAGCCGGCCGGGCCGGGGCACCGCCTTCAACATCTACCTGCCGCGGGCCCTCGAGGAGGAGACGGGCGAGCCGGCGAAGGAAGGCCCATCCTCCGTCGCGGGCACGGAAACCATCCTGTTCGTCGAGGACTCCGAATCGCTGGTCAAGCTGGTGACGACGCTCCTGAAGAAGCGGGGCTATAACGTCCTGGCCGCCGGCCTGCCGACCGCCGCCTTGGAAATGGTCCGGAACTACCCGAACCCCATCCACCTGCTCATCGCCGACGTGATCATGCCCGGCATGAACGGCCGCGAAATGGCGGATCTTATCCGGGCGCAGCGGCCGGAGATCCGGGTCATTTACATGTCCGGTTACACGGCTGACGTCATCGCCCATCACGGCGTGCTGGAGCCCGGCGTGGACTTCCTGCAGAAACCGGTGTACGGGAAATCGTTGTTGGCGAAGATCCGGGAAGTGCTGGACCGCGAGTCCGGCGCCCCCGGCGCGGAATCGAAAGCGTGATCGAACCATGAGTGAGATCCTGGCCGGTCAGATGGACTATGCCCTGCTGATCAGCGGGATGGCGTGGCTGTTCGCGGCCGCGGCGGCCTGGGGCCTGGCCCGCGAGCCCGCGCCGGCCGGCGCCTGGCGCTGGTTGGCCTGGTTCGGCGTGGCCCAGGGCCTGGCCGACTGGACGGATATCCTCCTGTTGATCCGGCCGGCGGCGCCGGGCCTGCTGCTCGCCCGTCTCCTGCTCCTGCTCTTCGCGTCCCTTGCGCTGGTGGAATTTGCGGCCGCCCGTTTCCGACCGGCCGTCCGCGGCGCGCTCGTCCGGCACGCCGCCGTCTTTATCCTGGTCGGCATGGCCTTCCTGGGCGGCGCGGCCGGCGTGCCGGGATTCCTGGCGGCGCTGCGTCCGCTGCTGCTTCTCCCCGCCGGACTTTTCGCCGCGGCGGCGTTGTGGCGGCCGGGCGGGGCCGCCACGCCGGCATCGGATCGTTTGCCGGTGGCCGCCGGAGGCCTGGCCGGCTATGTTCTGGTCCAAGGGTTGGTTCTTCCCGCCGTTCCGCTGGGGATCGCCGGCTGGCTGCCGACGGAGCCGCTGTTTGCCGCTGTGCTGCGCGTCCCGCCTGAACTGGTCCGCATGGCGGGCGCCATCCTGGCCGGTTCGGCGCTGCTCGGCCACTACAACCGCATGGTTCGCGCCGCGTCGCCGGAAGGCATCGCGCGCCGCGGCCCTTCGCCGCTCCTGGGGCTGACGCTGGCCATGGCGGGCATCTTGTCCGTCGGGTGGCTGTTGACCCAGACCGCCGGGCGCACGCGCGCGGCGGCCATGCGGAATGAAATCCGGCTGCGCACACAGATCGCCGCCGCCGCCGTGCCGCGCGAACCGGTCCTTGCCCTGCGATGGGGCGATGCGGACCTCGAGTCCGCCGGCTACCAGGCGCTCAAGGCGCTCATGATGAGCCTGCGCGCGGCGAACGCCGATCTTCGCTTCGCCTCCCTGATGGGCGTGCGGGACGGGGAATCCTACGTGCTGGTGGATTCGGAGCCGCCCGATTCGCCGGACTACTCGCCGCCCGGCCAGCACTACGCCGAGGCGGACCCGGAGTACAATCGCCTCCTGGCCCGGGCCGAGGACTTCGTCATCGGCCCGCTCTATGATCGCTGGGGCGCCTGGATGACCGGCGCCGCGCCGGTCGCCCGGCCCGATCCCGGCACGGTCGTGGCCCTGGCGCTGGACCTGGACGCCGGAGGCTGGGCCGTCCAGGTCGCCCTGGCGCGTCTGCCGATGCTGCTCCTCGTGCTGCTGGTCAGCGGGCTGGTCGCGGTGTTCTTCGCGATCCAGGGCCGGACCCGGGAGGCCGCTCGCGTCAAGGCCGCCCTGGCGGACCGGATCCGATCCCAGCAGGAGGCCATCGTCAGCCTGGCCCGCTCCGGCGTCCCGGCCTCGGGTGATTTTGCCGCCGCCGCGCGGGAACTTACGGAACGGGCGTCGGCGGCCATGAGAGTCGAGCGGGTCAGCGCCTGGCTCGGTCAACCGGGAACGGGAAGCCTGCGCTGCGTGGATTTGTTCGAGCGCTCCACGGGCCGGCATTCGAGCGGTATGATCGTGCAGGCCGAGAACTGCCCGCGCTATTTCGAAGCCCTGGCGACGGACCGCGCCATCGATGCGTCCGACGCGCCGCGCGATCCGCGCACGGCGGAATTGCAGGCCGACTACCTTGCCCCGCTGCGCATCGCCTCGCTGCTGGATGCCCCCATCCGGGTTTCCGGCCAGGTCGAGGGCGTGGTGAGTTTCGAGCAGGTCGGAACGCCGCGAACCTGGCAGGCGGACGAGATCCGGTTCGCCGGCGAACTGGCCGACCATGCGGCCCAGGCGCTGCTGGCCGCCGATCGCGCCCGCTCGGCGGCGGAGCGCAAGGAACTGGATGACCGCATGCGGCAGGTACAGAAGCTGGAATCGCTGGGGATCCTGGCCGGAGGCATTGCCCACGATTTCAACAACCTGCTCATGCCGATCATGGGCCACGCGGACATGATGAGCGAGGAACTGCCCGCCGACTTCCCCTATCAGGCCAACCTCAAGGAAATCGTTGGCTTGACCGAGAAGGCCGCCGATCTTTGCCGCCAGATGCTGGCCTACGCGGGCCGCGGGCATCCGTCCGCCGAGCCGCAGGACCTGTCCCGGCTGATGCTGAAAATGCACGCCATGCTGGAAGTGGCCGTGGCCCGGCGGGCGGGGCTGGAGTACCGGATGGCCGGATCCCTGCCGCCGGTCAACGTGGATGCGGCGCAGTTCCGGCAGGTCGTGATGAACCTGGTGCTCAATGCCGCCGAGGCCGTGGAGGCGCGGAGCACCGGGGATGGGCGGATTGTTATCTCGATGGGCCTGGCGGACGTGGCGCGGGGCTACCTGGATGCATGCGCCCCCGGCACCTCCGCCCCGCCGGGGCGCTACGTGTTTCTAGACGTCCAAGATAACGGCGAGGGCATGAGTGCCGAGACGCTCGCGCGGGTGTTCGATCCGTTTTTCTCCACCCGCTTTGTCGGCCGCGGCCTCGGTCTTCCCGCGACACTTGGCATCGTGCACAGCCACGGCGGGGCGATTCACATGGAAAGCCAGCCCGGCGAAGGATCGACGTTCCGTCTCCTGCTGCCGCCGGCCGCCGCCCAACCGGCTATCCCCGCCCCGGCACGTCCCCCCGCGTGGCGCGGGCACGGCACGGTCCTGCTGGTGGACGATGAGGCGCCTGTTCGCCATGTGGCCCGGCTGATGCTGGAGAAAATAGGGTTCCGGGTCCGGACGGCGGCGGACGGGCGGGAGGCCCTCGAGCAGTTCCAGGCGCAAGGCGGCGATATCGACATCGTCCTGCTGGACCTGACCATGCCGGGCCTGAAGGGCAACCTGGTGCTCGACGAACTGCGGCGAATCCGGCCCGGGGTGCGCGTGGTTCTATCGAGCGGTTTCGAGGAAAGGGATGTGCGATCCCGGATTGCGGGTGCCGAGGATGTCGGCTTCATTCAAAAACCCTATACCCAGGCCAAGTTGGCCGAGCAACTCGGCCGCTGGATGGATTCCTCCCCGGGCCGCGAGGGCGAAGGAACATGACACCCGCCACGGAAACGCTACGGCCGGCCTTCGACACGTTGTTCGGAGCCCGGTGGAGCGTCGCGCTCGTCGAGCCGCCGGAGGTCGCGCCTGCGGTGGAGCCGTTTCACTCCCCCGACGCGCCGCCCCCGCTCTGGGCTCCTCCCTGGCCGTTCCTGTGCCTGCGCGCGTATCTGATCCAGCACGCGGGATGCGCGACGCAATTCGTCGACGCCCGCCTCTCCGGCGGAGACGGGGAATGGACCTCGTCGTTGCGCGAGGGATCCGGCCCGTGCGCCGTCGTGGTCCGCGCGGCGGGGCCGTGGCTGGAAAGTGTCGCGGCCACGTTGAAGGCCGTCCGGCGCGCCGTGCCGGCCGCCGTCACCGTCGTTTGCGGCGACGCTGTCACCAACTTCCCGGCCGCGGTCCGGAACCTCCCCGCGATGGACTATGCCATCCGCGGCGATCCGGAACCGGTGTTGAGAGCCCTGCTGTACCGCCTGGAGCATGGGCGCCCGTTCGAGAGCCTGCCGGGATTGTGGCGCGCCGGGCAACCGGAGCCCGCTCCCGCCAGGAACGCGGACCTCGACAGCCTGTTCCTGTGGGAGCCCGAAGGCATCGCCTGGTCCGCTTACCGGCGGGACGAAGGCCGTCGCGCCGCGATGCGTCTGACGCGCGGTGCGGAAAGCCATGAAAGCTCGCCGGCCGCGTGCCGTGCGGCCTCTCTCGATCAGGCGGCCGCTGTTCTCGAGCAGTTCGGTCCGCTTGGAATCGCCGAGGTGCAGCTCGATGACCCGCCCGGCTTCTGGACGCTCCCGCGGCTGGAACGCTGGTGCGCGAAGCTTCAGGCCCGGAACAACGGCCAAGCCTGGAGCCTTCGGCTTTTTCCCTATCCGCTCCCCGCGTCGGTCCGGGAAAACCTGGCGGCCTCGGGCTGCGTCCGAATCGAGTTCGAGTGCCCGGCGGCGGGACGGGACGCCCTGGCGCGGCACGATTTCCATCTTTCCCTGCCGGAGTTCCGCGAGACCATCCGGCCGTTGAATGCTCTCGGCATCGCCTGCCACTTTCGTTTCGAGTTCGAAAGCCCGGAGTCCGTGCTCGAAAGTGTGCCCGGACTCGATCGACAGCTTCTCGCGCTCGACGGCCCCTCGTTCACGCTCGCCGTGGCCGAGCCCGGCCCTCCGCCGGGTTCGGCCGGCGCACGGGATTTTTCGGCCGCGCTCGTTCTGGCCGGCCAGGGGCTCTGCAAGAGTCCGCGCCGCTGGTGGCGCGATGCGCGGCGCGGGGCCCGGCATGCCGCGCGCCGGCGGATCGATCGCCTGCTGGTCGTGCTCGCTCGCGGCACGCGGCTTTATGCTGATCCGCCTCTGGTGGAGAACGCCCCCGCGCGCCTCCCCTCGCCGCCGGTCGAGCGGCGGGGCTTCGCGGGAGGGCTGCTCTTGTTCTGCGTCCTCTACGGCGTGGCCTTTCCGCTCTGGTTCGGCCAGTGGGCCTGGCTGACCTGGAGCCAGTCCCGCGGAGGATGGTACGCCGACGGCACGATCAAGTTCATGGCCTTGCTGGAATACGGCTGGATCGCCTTCATCACGCTGGCCGGGATGCGAGCGGCCTGGTGGGTCTGGCGCGGGTATCCAGGGGGACGGTCGCGGGCCCGCTCCTATATCGCGCTGCGTGCCGCCGGCTTCGCAGCGTGCTATGCGCTGTTGAGGCTCCTCTTCCGGCATCGGGCCGCGCCCGAAACCTGGATCATCCTTCAGGCGGCCTGGACCGGGCAGTTGGCGCGAGAAGGACTGCTCTTCATCCTGTGGGGCCTTTACTTATGGCGGTCTGCGCGGGTCCGTGCGACGTACGGCGGACTGGTCTGCCGCGCTCGCGTCAGGAGCCCGGACGACGGGACGTTCGATCCCGGTTCCTGCGCTTCCACCATTGAATGAAGGCCCAGCCGAGCAGTGAACCTCCGGCGAGCACCAGGGTCGAGGGCTCGGGCGTCTGCGGCGGAGGCGGAGGCCCGTCGCCCGTGTAATCGTAGGTGACGCTCACCGTCCCCGAGACACTCAAGGGATCGATCTGCTGCTGCGCCCCGCCCAGGCTGCCGAGATTCAGATACTGGCTCGCGTTGAGTGTGAGCGTGTAGCTGCCCGTGCCGATGAATCCCGTCAGCGAGGACCAGAACATGCTGGCCACCTCTCCGGATGAAGAACGTGACACGGATTGGCCGAGGACTTGCCCGTAGTCGCTGCCCTGCGCGCTGAAGTTGGCCGTTCCCCCGACTTCCGCGTCGCCGTCATTGGCGGCGAGGCTCACGCTGTTGGAAGTCGAGGCGACCACCGTGCCTATCGGATTCTGGAAGCTGCCGTTCAGCAAGACGACGTCGGCCGAGGTCAGGGTCGCTTGCCCGCCGAAACCGACGGTGCTTGACGCGGCGCCCGTGCTGTCGTTGTCCACCCGCAGCGCGCCGCCGTTGGCATACAGTACGAGCGTGATGAGAATGGAATTGATCGTGCCCCACGCCGGCTGGTCGAACTGGTTGAATTCCAGGTCGGCCGTCAGGTTCGGGATGCCGGAAAAAACCTCGGTCTCCGTGATGGTGGCGGCCCGTCCGGAAAAAGTCAGTCCGGTTCCGAGAAGGATCGCCATGCCTGCCTGAATAATGCGCTTCTCGATCATGTAGCGACCGTCTCGTTGCTCAATGTTCCTAACCTGACTGCGGTGATGCCGGCACCGGACCGAAAAGCCAATTTACAGGAGCAAGTCTAATGAGCCCCCTTTTCTTCGTCTGTAGTCCATGCAGCGGATTTTTTTGTAGGAATCGCCCTACAGATGCTGTAGATTGAATGGTGTCGCATCTGTTGACGCACGCGATTGTTATTGGGTAATCGGATATGAAAAGAATGCCGGAGGCATCCGGGAAGAAGCGGATATTCATTGTTGATGACCATCCTTGCACCCGGCAAGGGCTCGCCTCCGCCATCGACGCGCGCGACGATCTCTGCGTGTGTGGCGAGGCCTCGGGATGGCACGAAGCGATGGAGAAGATCGAGCGACTTCACCCGGATGTCGTCATGCTCGACCTGGGCTTGCCCGATGGATACGGATGGACGCTGATCGAGCAGTTGAAGGCGAAGGATGCGCTGCCGCCTACGATTGTCCTTTCCATGTCGGACGAGGAGTACTTCGCGCCACGCTTGCTCCGGGCCGGGGCCCGTGGATACATGATGAAGACCGCGCCCCTTCCGCTATTGGTGGAAGCCATCCATAAGGTGCTGGCGGGTCATATCGCCGTCAGCGACAGGGTGGCGTCCCGCTTGATCTCCAAGGGTACACAACTGGCAGCGGACGCATCCGAGGGTGTCGGAAACTGGGACCGTTTGAGCGATCGGGAACTTCAGGTTCTCGAGCTCCTTCGGCAGGGACTGCGAGCCAGGGATATTGCCGGCCAGCTGGGCATCAGCCGGAAAACAGTGGATACCTACAAGGCGCGCTTGATGGAGAAACTGGGCATCCAGACGGATATCGAACTCCGTGGCCGTCCTGCGGGGAACTCCCCTCCATCGTGATCGTTGACCGCATACGCCCTCCCGGACTGCTTGCGAAACCTCCTGTCCCGAATTGCCGGGCTGTGCAGAGTTGATTACATTTTCCCGGTTAGCACCCGGGCCATACGCGTCAGCACCCGGTCCTTGCCCAGCACCTCCAGCATGTGGAACAAGCTAGGGCCCTCGGAAGTGCCCGAGACCGCGACGCGGACGGGATGGACCAGCGCGCCGGCGCCCTCGCCGCGTGAATCGGCCAAGGCCCGGAGCGTCTGCTCCGTGGTGGCCGCGGTGAAGACATCCAGCGCCGCGAAGCGCTCCGCCAGGGCGCGCAGACTCTCCATGGCGCCTTCCTTCTTCAGCCGCTTGTTGACCGCCTTCTCGTCGAAGGCATAGTCTTCGGTGAAGAAAAAGGCCGCCTGGTCGGCGATGTCGGTGAAGAAATGCAACCGTTCCCCCATCGCCTCCACCACGCGCGCGAGATACTCCACGCCACCCGTTACAGGCCACAGGCCTTTTTGTTCTAATACAGAACAACACCCCTTCTCCAACTCTGGCTTGGGCAGCGCGCGCATGTAGGCGCCGTTCATCCAGTCGAGCTTCTTCAGATCCATCTGCGACGGCGCCGAGCGGACCCGGTCGAGGGTAAACGCCGCGATCAGTTCGTCGCGGGTCATGATCTCCCGGTCGTCGCCCGGCGACCAGCCCAGCAGCGCCAGGTAGTTGAACAAGGCTCCGGGCAGATAGCCCTTGTCGCGGAAATCGCCGACATACGCCGCGCCGTCCCGCTTGGAGTACGGCTTGCCCTGCGCGTTGACGATCATCGGCAGGTGCGCGTATTTCGGCGGCTCGGCCCCGAGCGCCCGGAACAAGGCCAGGTGCCGGTAGGTGTTCTCCACGTGGTCGTCGCCGCGGATGACGTGCGTGATGCCCATGTGAATATCGTCCACGATGTTCGCCAAGTGGAACACCGGCGTCCCGCTAGAGCGGACGATCACGAAATCCTTCATGTCCTCGGCCCTTTTCCGAAGGACGCCCTTGACCTCGTCGCGGAACTCCATGTCGGTTCCGGGCATGCGGAAGACGATCGCTTCGCCCATGCCCGTGCCGCCCTTGTCCTCCTTGTACGCCAGGCCCTTCGAGAGCAACTGCTCCGCGGCGGCTAGGTGCGCGGGCGTCCGTGTGGACTGGTACAGCGGCTCCTCGTCGAACGTCAGCCCCAGCCAGTTCATCGCGTCCAGCACCGTGCGGACGGCCTCGGGCGTGGATCGCTCGCGGTCCGTGTCCTCGATGCGCAGCAGGAAATTCCCGCCCTCGTGCCGCGCAAAAAGCCAGCCGTAGATCGCCGCGCGGATATTGCCGATATGTACGTGCCCTGTGGGACTGGGCGCGAAACGGGTTCGAATGTTCATCGAGAAACCTTTCCGAGCGGAAGCTTGTACACTTTGCCGGCGCGGAGTGGCAACGGAAAACCGGCCCGTTGCATGCGATCCCGCATCGGTTATAATGCCGCGACCCTGGGGTTCCATGTATACCGACGACACCATTGCGGCCATCGCCACGGCACAGGGCGAGGGCAGTATTTCGATTGTCCGACTCTCCGGCCCGCAAAGCCTGACGATCGCAGAGGGAATCACGCGCTGCCCGATACCGACGCTGTCCGGGCGGCCGACCCACACGATCGTTCACGGTTTCGTAACCGACCAGGGCAGGGACATAGACGAAGTGCTGATCCTGGTCATGCGGGCGCCGCACACCTTCACCGGCGAGGACGTCGTCGAAATTCAGGGGCACGGCGGACCCGTATCCGCCCGGCGGGTCTTGAGTTGCGTATTGAAGGCCGGGGCGCGAGCGGCCGAACCGGGGGAATTCACCCGGCGCGCGTTCTTGAACGGGCGAATCGACCTTGTTCAGGCCGAAGCCGTCCTGGACCTGGTCCGCTCCAGCTCCGATCGCGCCGCGGAGGCCGCCCTCCAGCAACTCGAAGGACGGCTAAGCAATGAACTGGAAGCCATCTACGACGACCTGATCAGCGCCGCCGCGGATCTGGCCGCAGTGCTGGATTTTCCGGAAGAGGAGATCCATCCGCAAGTCCAGGAAAGCGCCGTCCAAGTCCTTTCACGCGTCCGGACCAAAATACAAGACCTCCTGAACACATGGAACGAAGGAAGGATTCTAAGAACTGGCGCGTTTGTAGTAATTGCAGGTATGACTAATGTGGGGAAATCCACCTTATTAAATACATTGCTTAACTATAATAGAGCAATAGTCAGCCCTATTCATGGAACAACAAGGGATTTTATAGAAGAGTCATATTGTCTCAATGGAATACCTGTCCGTCTTGTCGATACGGCTGGGATTCGTTCATCTTCATGCGAACTGGAGCAGGAAGGAATACGGCGCTCCGGCGAGCAGGTGGCAAAAGCGGATTTGCAGCTGTACATGGTCGATGCCTCGCAGCCGCTTTCCGATTCCGAGGCCTCCAGTTTGCGATCAAAGACCAGGGAGAACTGTATTGTCGTTTTGAACAAGGCTGATCTTGGACTACGGATCCATGCAAGGGATCTCCCGGGCTTGGATGTGGTCACGACATCTCTCGTGGATGGAACAGGGCTCGACGTGTTGAGGAGGTTGATGGGAAAGAAAGTTGAGTGCTGCATGGGTGGCAAAACGGAATCTTCCAGCCATGCGACGATTGCGGAGCGGCACCGCAAGTTGCTTCAGTCGGCTGCCAATGAAGTGGATGCCGCCATGGACAAACTCGCTTCTGGAGACGAAGAGGGTCAGTTTATAGCCTCCGAGGCCGTTCGAGTCGCCGCCGAGAGCGTTGCACAGATACTTGGAAGACAGTACTGCGAAAGCTTGCTTGACGGCATATTCTCAAGATTCTGCATTGGTAAATAATTGATATGCAATATATTACGGAGATATCGGATCGTATATTTGACGTGGCTGTGATTGGTGCAGGACATGCCGGTTGCGAGGCCGCTCTTGTGGCCGCTCGAATGGGTGCCTCTACCGCGCTCATCACCATGAAGCGCGAGGCCATTGCCAGGATGTCATGTAATCCATCGATCGGCGGTATGGCCAAATCGCATATCGTGGCCGATCTCGATGCCATGGGCGGAGAGATGGCCAGAAATGCAGACTTCACTGGAATTCAATTCAGGACTCTGAATACTAGGAAAGGACCGGCCGTTCGAGCAACCAGAATACAGTGCGACAAGCATGCCTACTCATTGAGAATGATACATGTCGTGCAGGCCACAAGTAATCTGGATGTCATTGAGGACACCGCAACAGAAGTCATTCTGGATGGGTTTCGAGTCCATGCTGTAAGGTGCAAAAGCGACATGATTATCCGGTGTCGCACCGCCATCTTGTCGCCAGGCACATTTCTCAATGGGCGTATATTCATTGGCAAGAATCAGTATACAGGCGGAAGGATTGGAGAGGATTCGTCAAGCGAGTTGGCAAAGGATCTTCTCCGTCTTGGATTCAAAGCAAGCCGGCTCAAGACGGGAACGCCTCCAAGGCTGCATAAGGATAGCATAGACTATTCGCTGCTCAAGGAACAGCCAGGCCAAATTCCTGCGCCATTCATGTCTCAAGATGCCAAGGCTGGATTGTTCCACGTGGAACAAGGACGTATTTTCGAGAATGACACACGATGTGGTGATGCGGTTGATATCGGCCAGTGTAGCGACCATATAAAAGAGTCACTATCTGATCTGTTCCACGTGGAACAATCCTTTAACCCGCTTGTTCCTTGGATTCCTGGCTCAAGCCAGATGTCTTGCTATCTGGCTCACACCACAATGGAAACGGCTGACATTGTTAACAATAATCTGTCGGAAAGCTCTTTATATGGAGGACTTATATCTGGTACCGGTGTGCGTTACTGTCCTTCAATAGAAGACAAGTACGTTAAATTTCCACAACATGAATCGCATCATGTCTTCATAGAGCCGGAAGGACGAAATACTGTCGAGGTATATCCGAATGGGACTTCAAACAGCCTTCCGGAATCGGTGCAGCTTAAAATGATCAGATCGATTCCAGGACTGCAACGCGCAGAAATGATTCGTCCTGGCTATGCCATTGAGTATGACTTCGTAGACCCGACGCAGCTCCAGGCCTCCTTGGAGACGAAAGAGATCGATGGCCTCTTCATGGCCGGCCAAATGAATGGGACAACCGGATACGAAGAGGCCGCCGGACAGGGTTTTGTTGCCGGAGTTAATTCTGTCTTTAAGGTGAGGGATGAAGCGCCGCTGATTCTATCTCGCAGCGACTCCTATATCGGCGTACTTGTGGACGACCTGATAACCAAGGGCACAAGCGAGCCGTATCGTATGTTCACGTCGCGTGCCGAGCATAGGCTTATCTTGCGTCAAGACAATGGTTTATATAGGCTGATACATTTTGCGGAACGAATCGGTTGCATTGCCAGTGAGCGGATCAAGGCGTGGCGACGCGATGCGATTCGTATAGCGGAAGAAATCGATCGGTTGAAAACCACGTTTTTTGAGGGAGCTTCGCTGGCCCAGATCCTGCGGCGTTCTGAAATGAACTATGCTCGATTGCCTGGCGGCCCCCCGAGATTGTCCGCCGAGTTGGCTGCGCAGGTCGAAACGGAAGTAAAATACGAAGGCTACATTGAACGCGAGAGAAGGCAGATCGATCAAAGACACAAGCAAGACGGGGTGAAGATACCGGCCGGAATTCAATATGACGAGATAAAGGCGCTCCGGTTCGAGGCGCGGGAGAAGCTGAAGAAGATTCGGCCCGCCAACCTTGGGCAGGCCGCCCGTATTTCGGGGGTGAATCCGTCCGATATCGCCATCCTGTCCATACACATCCATCGCGGCAGCCGGGCAGCAGCCGGGTAAGGTCCGGGTTTGGCCACGACGCGCGAGCCGGTGGGCCGGTGCGCTTTATTAAAGAAGTGGCGCAGGGCTGTAGCCTCCGGGGCGTAGTATGTTGCGGAGTCTCGATAGCATTCGCTGTCATGGTGCGGGCGGGTCTGGTATAAGTGGCGGCCTTTTAGAGCGGACACGGCGGTGCGGGCGATGTACCCGCGCCATGCGTTGAAACCACAATGACAGAGGCAACAACCAGCGAGCAGGCGAGCCCGGCAGCGTTGGCCGCCGAGGAGCGGGACCTGGTTCGGAAGGCGCAGCAGGGCGACGTGAACGCCTACGACGCGCTGGTCCGGCGCTACCAGGGCAAGATCTATGCCCTCGCCTACAATATGACCGGGAACAAGGAGGACGCGGAGGATCGCGTCCAGGACGTGTTCATCAAGGCTTTTCAGTCGCTGGGGCATTTCAAGGGCGAGTCGTCGTTCTACACCTGGCTGTATCGCATTGCCGTGAACCGCACGATCAATTTCCTGAAGACACGCAAGAACCG
The DNA here is from genome assembly GCA_018001225.1 of Kiritimatiellia bacterium. Lineage (NCBI taxonomy): Bacteria > Pseudomonadati > Kiritimatiellota > Kiritimatiellia > Kiritimatiellia bacterium. The sequence continues at coordinate 40,816 of JAGNIJ010000028.1, forward strand.
TTTCGCGTTGAGCCTGAACGATATGGACGCGGGCGCCGAGCGCGACCCCGCGTACGTGGAACTGCGGGCCCGGGAATCGCCCGTGCGCGACGTGTCGTTGCTGGAACTGCAGGAAAAATTGAACGCGGCGCTGCTGACGTTGTCAGAGAAACACAGAGTGGTTGTCATCATGCACGATATACAGGGCATACCGCACGAAGAGATCGCCAGCATGATGGGGTGCTCACAAGGGACGATACGATCGCGTCTTTTCTATGCCCGCCAGCAGCTGCAAAAAGAACTGAAGGACTTTGCGCCATGAACTGCCGACGTACACGAGACCTGGCGGGGCTTTGCGACGGACGGACTCTGCCGGAAGAGGCCGTGCAGCACCTGACCGCGTGCGCGGCCTGCAAGGCCTTTGTGGCCGACATGGAAAACGCCAGGAAATGGATGGCGTTCAAAGGCCACGAGGCGCCGGACGCCGGCTTCGAGAATCGCTGTGCGGCGAAAATTCAAATCCGTCTCCGGGAGCCGATCATCCAGCCGGCCCATGAGTCCGGCGTCTCTTTCTGGAACACCGGCCTGCTGTTCCGCGCGGCCGCCGCTGCGGCGCTGGTGGTCCTGGTTGGTTTTCATGTGAGATCCGCTCGCGTCGCAACTCTGGCAACAAGCATCCCGGCGCCCGCTCCGGCTCCGGTGATCGTGCCGCCGCAACCCCTCCTCGCGCCACGCGCACCGGTGCCGGTGATGATGCTGGCGCAATCAAACAGCGGGCCCGGCGCAGTTCAGTACGGTCCGATGCCTTCCCGCCCGGTCAACTGGGAACGCTGACCGTTGGCGGGGTCCCGTCGCCGAGGCTTGTACTGCAATCCCTTGGTACGCTTCCTGCATCTATATCCATCGGGATAGCGGGGGATCAAATATGGGCGAAGGAGATAAGGGCGCTCGGACTGTGAAAAAAGCGCCGGCATTGGGTGGGGTGACCACATCGCCTGTCTCATTCGTAGACACCGTGGTGGCCATGCGCGCGCCAAGAACAGGACGCGAGGAGTGGATGCATCCTGCTGATTTAGAAGATATTACAAATTGTATATTTGACGCGGTCCTGTTAGTCGATCGCCGGGGACGTCTTCTCAACTGTAATTCCAATGCCTGTAGCCTGTTCGGCCATTCAATGGAGCGGATGGCGCAAATGAAGCTGGGCGGCCTGGTTTCAGGCCTGAATGAGGCGGAACTGGGCGGACTTTTTCAAAATTTACAAAGCGATAAGCCGTATCTCCTGATGGAGGCTTCCTGTATTCGCGAGGATGGTGCGCGTTTCCCGGCGGAAATCGCGGTGCATATCATCCGGAAAAGCCATCCGAGACTATGCCTGTTTCTGCGGGATATGGCTCAACGGCAGTACGTGGAGGCGCGCCTTCGGACGGAGCACAATGCCCTGAAGAACGCCCGGGACGGCATTGTCATTACGAATGAAGAAGCGGTGATCGAGTACGCCAACCCGGCCTTTACGGCTATGTGGGGTTATGCTCGGCCCGATGAACTGGCCGGCAAGGATCTGCGGCCCATGCTGGCCCCTCTCTCGCCCGACGCGCCGCCGGAGCATCAACCGCTGCTGTGGTGGTCGCTGATAGTCGATCACGAATCGTGGTCGGAAGAACTGTTGGCGATCTGCAAGGACGGCTCGCATGTTCACGTCCTGGCCAACGCGGCCTGCAACCGCGATGCCGAGGGCCGCGTGATCGGCATGGTTCTCTCGTTCACCGACCTGACGGACCGTAATCGCGCCGAAGAAGCAATGCGCCAGTCCGAACGCCAGCGGGCGATGCTGGCCAGCGTGGGCGCCGCCTGCCACCATCTCGGTCAACCGGCCACGGTGCTGTCCACCAATCTGGAGCTGGTCCGGCGGCTGACCGAGGACCTGAAGAGCCCGGCCCTGAAACACCTCCTGGCGCAGTGCGGCGAGGCGGTGGAGCAAATGACGGACATTCTCTTCAAGCTCAACACGGTCTCGGAGTTCAAAACGGTGCCCTACCTCGAGCGCAAGGATTCGGGGGCCGCGGAGAATACCATCCTCGACATCTGATCCCGCCTTTTTCCTTCCGGCCCGCCGGGGGACCGCGTAGTATGCCCGCGAACGGGTTGAACCGATGAAGAAACTCTACTGGGCGACACGGGTGCTGGGCTACGTCGCCGGCGGGACCGGCATGGTCCTGTTCGTGCTGGGCCGCCAGAGCGCCGAGCCGCGCGGCGCCATGTTCACGACGGGCGCGATCCTGATCATCGTATCGTTCGCGGCGTTTTTCCTCTCCTACATGCTCTACATCTTCCGGCGCCTGTCGCGCCGCTGAAGCGTCGCCGCTCACGCCGCGGGAGGCTGAAGCCCCAGCCGGTATACAAACAGGCCGCCCAGACCGACCAGCACGAGCCCGCAAAGCGTGATCAGGATTCGGTAGACCCGCGGCGGACATAAGCGCCGCCCGGAGGCCACGGCGGCGGCGACGAGGCTGTACCAGGCCAGGTCGGAAAGAATGTGGCCCGAGTAGAAGGCCGCAAGACCGGGCAGCCCGTCCTGCAGCGCCAGGGACGCGAGGTTCAGCCCTATCGTCGCCCACCAGATGGCCCAGTAGGGGTTGGAGAGGGAGGTCAGGATACCGGCCAGCATCGGGCCACGCACCGCGGCCTTCGGGTCCGGCCGGGTGGCCAGCGCGACCCGCACCGCCGATTCTGCCGTCCAGGCCATGTGCGCTCCCATGGCGATCAGCAGCCCGCCGCCGACCAGCCCGAGAACCCGCGTGACCGCCGGGATCGTGATCCACCGGCCCAGGCCCAGCACGACGCCCGTCAGCACCAGCACCTCGAGCAACGCGTGGCCCGCCACGATGAGCGGGCCGGCGCGGAACCCGCGCTTGAGCGATTCGCTGATGGTCGCCGTGAGGACGGGCCCGGGCATCATCGCGCCGGACAGCGTGATGACGAAGGTGCTCCAGAAAAGAAAAAGATACGGGCTCATGTCAGGCGGACGCCGGGTGGAACCAGGCCAGCGGATCGGGCGAGGCCAGGTCCTCGAAAGAGCGGATCAGCCGATCCGCGCGCTTCAACGATTCGGAGGGATTGGTGGTGAGAATACCGATCGCGCGCATGCCCGCCGCCCGCGCGGCCTCGATGCCCGCGGGGGCGTCCTCGAACACCACGCAGGCCCCGGGCGCGCATCCGATCCGCCGCGCGGCCTCAAGGAAGATGTCCGGGGCGGGCTTCCCGTGTTGGACGTCGTCGCCGGTCACGATGGCCCGGAAGAACGGGCGGAAGCCCAGCGCGTCGATGCAGGCCTCGATGTTGCCGCGGAGCGCCGAAGAGCCGATCGCGCAGGGGATGCCCCGGCCGGCCAGGCCTTCGAGCAGCCGGCGCAGGCCGGGCTGCGGCGCCTGCCCCTTTTCGCGCACGAGGCGCAGGTATACGGCTTCCTTCTCCAGCGCCAGCCGCTTCACGTCCTGCGGGTCGGCCGCCCAGCGGAGCATGTCGGTGATCACAAACTCGGTCTTGACCCCGAGGCTGCCGATGCGCGCGCGCAGGCCGTCCGGCAGGACGGCGCCCCGCGCGTCGGCCATGCGCTCCCAGCTCAAGGCGTGGAGCCCCGCGGAATCCACCACCACGCCGTCCCAGTCGAAGATGACCCCCGATGGAGCCGGTCCGCTCAAATCTGCTCGCCCACCTGGTACCGGGCGAAGCGGCGGATCGTCAGCGTGTCGCCGATCTCCTTGCCCTTGGCGGCCAGCAATTCGGTGATGGAAATGTCGGGATCTTTCACGAAGCCCTGTTCCACCAGGCACACCTGGCCGTAGAACTTCTCCAGCTTGCCCGTCACGATCTTCTGCACGATCTGCGGCGGCTTGTTCTCCACCTGCTTGGCGTAGATGTCGGACTCCGCCTTGACCACCTCGGCCGGCACGTCCTGCCGCACCAGGTAGTGCGGCTGGCAGGCGGCGATGTGCAGCGTGACGTCCTTGACCATCTCGCGGAAGGCCTCGTTCTTCTCCGTCGCGTCGGTCCCGCAGCCGACCTCGACCAGCACGCCGACCTTGCCGCCCAGGTGGATATAGCTGGCCACGATGCCGGGCTGCTTCACCTCGAACCGGACGCTCCGGCGGACCAGCATGTTTTCGCCGATCTCCGTGATCTTGGCCGTCAGGACATCTTTCATGGCCTCGGCCAGATCGCCCTGCACCGTCAGCGCTTTCTCCGCTACCGAGCGGAGAAAGGCCTGGAACGACTCGTTGCGTGCGACGAAGTCCGTCTCGCAATTCACCTCGACCATCGCGCCGAGTTTCCCGCCCTGGCGGATCTCGGCGGCCACCTGCCCTTCCTTGGCGGTCCGCGAGGCTTTCTTGCCGGCGATCGCTAGACCCCGTTCGCGCAGGATGCGGACGGCCTCCTGCTTGTTGCCGCCGGCTTCGACGAGTGCCTTCTTGCACTCCATCATTCCGACATTGGTTTCCTCGCGCAGTTCCTTGACCAGCGCCGCACTGATTTCGACCATGGTAAGCTCCTTTTTTGTCGATTCCTGATTATGCCGAAGGCGCGGCGTCGTCGGCCGGCGGCTCGGGTGCCGGGGCGCTCTCCGGGGCCGCCGGGGCGGCGGCCCCGCCCGCGTCCGCTTCCGCCTTCGCCTTGGCGGCCGCGAGATCGGCCTTCGCCTTCTTCGCGAGGCGCTCGCGGGCCTTCCGCTCTTCCTCCGCGGCCTTGGCCCGCGCGGCCACCTCGGCCTCGGCGATGGCCTTCTTGCGGGCCTCCTCCGCGGCCAGCTTCGCGCCCTCGTTGATCGCGCGCTGGATGGTGCTGCCGACCAGGTCCACAACGAGCCGGATGGCCCGGATCGCGTCGTCGTTGCCCGGGATCGGGTAGCTGATCGGGTCCGGATCCACGTTGGTGTCCACCAGAGCGATGACCGGGATGTTCAGGCGCACGGCCTCGGCCACGGCGATGGCCTCGCGGCAGATGTCGACCACGAAAACGGCGCCGGGCAGCTCCTGCATGTCCCGGATGCCGTTCAGGTTGTAGTGCAGCTTCTCCAGCTCCCGCTTGATGCGCGCCACTTCCTTCTTCGGCATCTTGTCGAGCGTGCCGTCCTGCTCCATCTTCTCGATCTCGCTCATGCGGCCGACGCTCTTGCGGATGGTCAGTAGGTTGGTCAGCGTGCCACCGAGCCACCGGTTGACCACGAACGGCTGCTTGAACTTCTCCGCCATCTCCTTCAGCGGGTCCTGGGCCTGCTTCTTGGTGCCCACGAACAGCACCGAGCGGCCCCGGATGACCGTGTCGTAGATGAACTGCCGCGCCTCCATCAGCAGAGGCACGGTCTTCGCGAGATCGAGGATATAGATCCCGTTGCGCTCTCCGAAGATGAACCGCTTCATCTTGGGATTCCAGCGCTTGGTTTGATGACCGAAATGCAGACCCGCTTCGAGCAGATCCTGAACGTTGACGTCCGAACGGACTACACCTGTAGCTGCGACCACGACGGCCTCCGTCTGTTGCCCCGGCTAAGCCGGGGAATCCGCTTTGGCCCCGGGCGGAGAACCCGGGGCGCTCGCTTCCGTCCCGCACACGCAGGACTAGGGCGCGGACTATACCACGGCCGGCCGGCCGCGCAAGGGCTTTTTCAGAATTCCGCGACCGCGCCTGGATCTTGAGCGAGGGATAAGGTCAGGAGAGTGACACGGCCGTCCCGGCCGTGAACGGAACGGGCGAGACCTCCGCACCCGATCAGGTCGGCCCGGGCGCCGGGGGCCAAGCTAATCCGGCATGTCCGGACGGTCTTCTTCGGCGGACGATTCCTCGTCCGGCGAGTGGGAAGGTTCATCGGAACCCCCGGCCTCGTCCAGTCGGGCCTGGAGCGCGGCGGCGAGGCCGGTCAGACCGAGCCGCCTATAGATTTCGAGCAGTTCCCGGGCCTCGCCGGGCGTAGCCCCGCCGGCGATTTTCTTCTCCAGTTCTTTTCTCCGCTGGGTCAGCTGTTGAGTGTTGCGAATCTGGTTCAAGAACGAACGGGCGTGCTCGTTGGCGGGATCGTGCTCCGCGAGGCCTTGGATCAGGGAGGCCGCCTCGTCGAAACGTCCCGCCTGCATGAGGCTGTCGGCATGGCGGAAGCAGGCCTCCGGCGAGTACGGGTCGAGTGCGAGGGCCTGCCGGAAGGCGTAATCGGCCTCCGCGGCCAGGCGGCGCGCCTGGTAGAGCCCCGCGATGGCGGCGCGCAGCTTGGAAAACGTCCGCCGCGCCGTCGCGTTCCCGGGGAAGGCGGGATGATTCATCAGCCGGCTTGTCAGGTCATCCCAGTACGCCCGGTCCTTTGCGATGATCTCCGGCGTCAGTTCGGCCGGTTCGGCGTTGAGCTTCATGATCAGCCCCCGCGGCTCGAGGTGCGGGTACATCCAGGGGATGACGTAGCTCTCCTCGAGATAGAAATCGCGGGCGTCCTTGTTGCGGTCGAAAATCATCCGCGAGATGATCCCGTTGATCATCATGACGCCCTGGACCCCGACCACGGACACGCGCCCATCCTCGATGCTCACCTCCGCGCCGGCCGGGATGCGGCCGGCCTGGATATCCTCGACGTACTGTTGAAAGGCCCCGTTGCAGTCCTCCGGGGAGGGAATATCCAGTTCCGGGTCCGCCGTCTCGCGCAGGTAGGCCATGTACTGGGCGTCGGCGAGGGCGTTCTGGGTGATGACGTGGAACGGCCGTTCGCGGACGATGCGATAGGCCGTGATCACGAAGCGGCCCGGATCGGTGCCGCCGAAATACACGGCCCCCTCCGGGATCGCGCGCATCATTTCCTCCGCGTACAGGTCGAGCAGGTCCGGGTCCCAGAGGGCCGCCTGCTCGAACGCGCCGGCCGCCTCCTGGGCGTACGGCCAGAGGGCGTTGTCCAGCGCGGGATCGGACCGGGAATGCTCATACTGGCCGATCCGGGCCTTGATCCGCTCGAAGCGGTTCGAGGCCGACGGCCAGTCGCCCGCCTCCATGGCCGCCAGGAGCTCTTCGTATTCGCTCGGCACGGCGAGCCCCTGTTGTTCCGCCACGCGGAGCATGGCCGCCCTGCGCTCGCGAGCGAACTCCGCGATGACGCCGGTGACGGGACCCTTGCCCCGCCCCGGGACGTCCGCTCCCGCCGCCGGAGCCCACAGGGCCGCGGCCGCACCGAATCCGATCGCGACAAGAGCCATACGCCACATGCTGGCCTCCTTCCGTTGTGTTCCCCCGGCGCTGTCACGCGCCGGCCCGCTCCCCCCAGATCCGCGTGTTGAGATTCAGATCCTCGACGATCCCGATGACGAGTTGCAGGTCCTCGAAGTAGCCGCGGATCTCGTCGTAGTCGATCAGCGACCGCCAGACGCGCGGCTCAAAGAGGTCGTGGTCGAACGAAAGGGCCGCGTACAGGTTGGAGTCCACGAAGGCGAGCCGGAGTTCGCGCCGGGATTTTTCCTGGAACGCCTTCAAGCGCTCCATGAGGCTTGTCGAAAGGACATAGCGGGCCGTGACCTGGTCCGAACCGTACACGGCGAACTGCCTCTCGAATTCCGGGTCCTCGAGCTTGACCAGTTCTCCGTACCGGCTGCTTCCGAACTGCAAGGCCGCGCCGAAATCGCCGAACAGCCGTTCCAGCGTGTCCGGCAACACGTAGGTGCGCCCCTGGAACGTCTTGTTGAACTCGCATACGAAAAACAGGCCGCGGAAGATCGTGTGCCATGTTTCGCGCGTTCCGCCCTTGGACGTGCGGTCCCGGGTCTTGTATTGCGTGTGGAGCTCGGAGAAGAACATCGGCGTCCGGCCCAGTTGGCCCTGCACAAAATCGTCGCCCCGGTACCGGTCCCACTTTCGCGGAAACAGGCCGCTCTCCGCGTACACGGGCTCGGTCACGCGGGACGCCGGCTCGTACTTCAACCCGGGCTCGATGAATTCGATGATCTTCCCGACAACCGTGTTCTTGTAGCGGGCGATGTACTCCCGGGATTTCCGCTCCGTCCACGCATAGACGGCAAACCAGCCGCCGAACAGCGCGATGGCGCAGAGTCCGATAAGGATGACAGGGAGAAGATCGGGTTTCATGGCGGGATTATTCCAGCAGTCCGCCGACGGCCAGGACCAGGACGATCAGCCCGGCCGTCACCAGCCAGAAGATCATTACGCGGTTCCGAACGGCCTTGCGTTCCTCGTCGATCTTCTCCAGGTCGGGCAGGATCGTGCTCTGGTAAAACGCCTTGAATTCCTCGATGGATTTCATGATGGGCCCGCCGGGATGCAGACGACCGGAATGCCTGTAATCCAACCCATACGTTCCTCCCCGCGCAAAAATCGCCGTCGGCCGGCGATGGAACGAAGGATAGGGCGGCGCCGGGGCCCGGGCAACCGAAATGTTCAGAACGCGTGCTTCCAGTTGAAATACAACCGCGCCCGCCCGTCCGGGTAGCCCCCGAGCGAGATGTCCAGCGGGTCGAGCAGGCTGATCCAGAACCGGGGGGCGGCCACGCGGGAGGGGTCGCGCCGGATCCATTCCTTCAGCCGGTACCGCGCCTCGCCGAGCAGCGCCCCGCCCAGCGGCGTGACCAGCAGGTCCACGGCGGACGGCTGCTGGACCATGTTCTCGGGGATGTACTCGTAGAACGCCGACAGCGCCGCGCTGTAGGCCAACGAGCCCCACAGGTCCCAGCCGCGGTTCCGCGCCACGAGGTAGTACTCCGCCCCGGCCAGCGGGTGAAGCACGTAGTCGAACACCGGGTCGTCCTTGTCCCACACCGGCGGCTGCGTGAACCCGTCCTCGAAATCGTGATCGGGATCCCGCCAATCCGGATTGTGCCGGTGAGCGGCAATGATGGGAAAGGAGACCAGCATGAATCCCGCGGTCATCCAGCCCAGGCTGGTCCGCCGGGCCGGTTCGGCGTGGATGGCCTGCCCGGACGCGGCCTTGCCGCGGGCCGGCCACGAAAGCGCGATCAGCAGCAGCACGGCAGGCGCGTGCCGGGAAAGAAACCGGGTCAGGACGGGGAGGATCTGGCAGAAGCGGCGCACGCGAAAAACGTAGGCCAAAAGAAAGCCGGCGTCAATGTGGCGGCCGTAAACCGACTCGACGCCGTCGCATTCTGTTGCTATGAGGAAACAGCAATGAACGAACGGAAAAGCCAGTCGGCGGCCCGGCCGGCGCGGGAGCGCCCGGCATGAAATATCCCCGTCGCCTGGCTATTGCTCATTTTCACCTGCGTCCCGGCGGCGTCACCCGCGTGATCGGGCATGCCTTGGCCGCCCTTTCGAAATCGGGGGCGCGGGTGGTCGTGCTGGCCGGGCCGTCCGAGCATCGCGACGTGCCGGAGGGGTCATGCGTCCGCGAGGTGGACGGGCTCGGATACGCCGAGGATCTCGCCGGCTCGGACTTGGCGGCCGAAGGGCTGGCCGACCGTTTGAAGGATGCCGCACGCAAGGCCTTGGGCGGGCCGCCCGATCTCTGGCATTTCCATAATCATTCCCTGGGAAAAAGCGGCGCAGTGCCGCTGGTCATCGAGCGGCTCGCTGCTGAAGGCCAGCGCTTGCTCCTGCAAATCCATGATTTTCCGGAAGACGGGCGCCCCGCCAACTACCGTAGCCTGCTGGAGCACGTGGGCGAAAGGCGCGCGTCCCTGCTGGGGCGGCGCCTTTATCCGCAGGCCCTCCATATACATTATGCCACGCTGAATACGCGCGATCTGGCGTTTCTTCGCGCGGCGGGCGTGGCCCCGGAGCGTCTGCACTTCCTGCCTAACCCGGTGGATTTGCGGGACGGCGTCGCCGGGAACATGTGCCCGCTCGCGTCCCCCGCGAAGGCAGGGCTGTTTCTCTATCCCACGCGCGCAATTCGGCGGAAGAACATCGGAGAATTTCTCCTTTGGGCGGCCGTGGGCCGCAAGAACGATCGCTTTGCCATTACCCTCGCGCCCACAAGTGCAGGCGATCGCCTCATCTACGACCGGTGGATCGCTTTCGCGCGCGAGTTGATGTTGCCCATGGAGTTCGAAGTAGGCCGTGACGGGACCGCCTCTTTCCCTCAATTGCTGGCCCGGGCAACCGCCGTGGTCACCACCAGCGTGGCCGAGGGCTTTGGCCTGGCCTTTCTCGAACCGTGGCTGGCGGGCCGCCCCCTGCTGGGTCGTGATTTGCCGGAAATGACCAGCGACTTCAAGAACGAGGGGCTGGATCTGTCCGGCCTCTATGCCCGCTTGCTTGTTCCCCTGGAGTGGGTCGATCCTGTGGCCTTGCGGAACTCCATCGAGGAGGCTTGGCCGGCCCTCCTGGCTGCCTACGGCCGGTCGCCTCGCCGCGGCGACGTGGACAAGGCCTTTGCCGCCGCTTGTGAAAGGGACCGGGTGGATTTCGGCCGGCTGGATGAAGCATTGCAGGAAAAAGTCATCCGTCGCGTCAGGATGGGGAAGAAAACGATAAGGGAGCTTTCCCCTTCCCTCCTTTCATCCGGCCGGGAGCCTGCGCCCGTGGTCGAAAAGAACCGGCGCCTGACGGAACAACTCTTCAATTTGGATCAATACGGGCAACGCCTGCTCGAAATATACAACCATGTCCTTGAAAGTGAACCGGGCCCGACGGAGCCCATGAATCCCGACAAGCTTCTCGATATGTTCCTGGCGCCGGATCGGTTCTATCTGCTCCGGACGTGAGGCGGGGGCCATCCCGGTTTATGGCGTGTGTCGCGCACATGGCTTCCCCTCCAGAATATCGTGCCGCAGGCCGGGCATCGCAGAAGGTGTTCATGCCGAAGCCAGACACTCGGACGCATTCGGCCCCGGGAAGGCGAAGGAACTTTCCCAACTTGGTCGCCATGTGATCGAGCATAAAGCGCGGCCGGTTCTCTATAACGGAGTTCATGAGGTGCCCGGCAATCCGGGGGGGCGGCCTCTCCTCTTGAAGTATACCGCAAGCTTGTCATACAAGTGAAGGTCGGGAAAGGCGACGCTATGAACCTTGAGGTGTGGAGGAGAATAGAGATTGTTCAGGGCGACATCACCCGGCAGTCCGTGGATGCCATTGTCAACGCGGCCAACCCCAGCTTGCTGGGTGGCGGAGGGGTGGACGGCGCAATTCATCGCGCGGCAGGACCCGAATTGCTGGAGGAGTGCCGGCGGTTGGGCGGATGCCCGACCGGTGAGGCCCGCCTCACCCGGGGCTACGGATTGCCGGCCCGCTTCGTCATTCACACTCCGGGGCCGGTCTGGTCGGGCGGACATCACGGGGAACCGGAACTGTTGGCCGCTTGTTATACAAACTCCTTGGCCCTGGCGTCGCGCCACGGCTTGCGCACCGTGGCCTTCCCGTGCATAAGCACCGGAATGTACGGTTATCCCATTCGAAGCGCGGCCGAAGTCGCTCTTTCCACGGTGACCGATTACCTGCGCGACCATGCGGAAATAGAGAGGGTCGTGCACGTATGCTTTTCAGCAGGCGACCTTGAGCTGTACCGGCAGGCGCGCGATCACCTCGCCTGATCTCCCGTCTCGGCACCGCGGCGCGCCGGGTTGTCGTTGTCCATCAGGGCGTCCAGCGGGCTTTGGGCGGGGGCGCGGAAATCCTTTACCACATGGGTGTAAATCATGGTCGTTTCGACATTCGTGTGCCCGAGGTATTCCTGGATTTGTCGCAGGTCTACGCCGGCCAGCAGAAGATGAGTGGCGAAACTGTGTCGCAGCGTATGGACGGACAAAGGCTTTGGGATCCCGGTCCGGAGGGCCGCTTCCCTGACGGCCTTCTGAATGGCCACGTCGCTGATATGATGCCTTCGCACCACGCCGGCCCGCGGATCCGTCGACAGCGTCGGACTGGGGAAAACCCAGAACCAACTCCATTCGCGGCCGGCATTGGGATACTTGGTGGCCAGCGCGTCCGGCATGTATACCGGGCCGATCTGGGACAGGCGGTCGCTGTCGAATAGTTGGCGGGCATGGGCCAGGTGCGCGCGCAGGGCCGCCTTGACCGAATCGGCCATCAGCGTTGAACGATCCTTGTCCCCCTTTCCGGCTCGAACAAAAACGAGCGAATTCTCGAAATCGAGGTCCTTGATGCGCAGCCGGCAGCATTCCATGACTCGCAGGCCTCCCCCGTATATCACCTCCGCCATCAAGCGCGCTGTGCCTTGCATGGCCTGGAGCAGGCATCGCATTTCCTTTACGGAAAGCACCACCGGCAGCCTGCGACCGCGCTTGGCGCGCACGCCTTCTTCCATGGACGAGAGCTCTATGTTCAGGACTTCGCGGCACATGAACAAGAGCGCGCTGAACGCCTGGTTCTGGGTGGATGCCGAAACGTTTCTTCGTAGCGCCAGCCATGCCAGGAAGTCCTTTACGGCTTGCGGTGTCACCATCCCCAGCCCCGGCACGTATTTCTCCACGTCGGACAAGTACTCGAAAAAGCGCTCCACCCAGTCGATGTAGGTTTGTTCCGTGCGAAAGGAGTAATGCTTGATGCGCAACTGTGTACGCAAGGCCTGCCGTACGTCGGCGAGGGCCGCGCGGCCATCCTTGCCGATCGCGACCAACCCGGCGCTTCGGACAGTCCAATCCTTTTCTTCTTTGAAGTTGTGAAGAAAAAGGCGAAGCGCGCGTTCTGCCTGATCGCATTGCCAGTCGGGGCGTTCCTGCTTTCGTAATTGCTGGATAAACAGCCCGTGGCGCTCGCGAAGTGTCATCTTCGTGTTTTGGACCGGAAAGTTGAGAAACTTCCTGGCCCACCCCACCATGAAAGGCGCCGTGCGTGTGGACACAAGCCCCTTTCGCAGCAGATACTCGCCGAATCGGGCCAATTCATCCTCGATATCCCGTGCCGCGACGGGACCTGCGGCAAGGCCTGCCGCCTGCTTCGTTTCGGGTCGGCCGGGGAGGGCTTCGCCTGTGCTTGTTGCTACCGCTGCAGGCGACGCTCTCCCTTGCCGAAAGTAATTGAGCCAGCGTAACGGGCTAAAACCTCGACTTCTGTTTTCCGTCCACATAGAGGGCCTCCATTCACTAGAAAGGATCCAGCCCTCCATCTTTCCACAACTTTTCTTGCTTAGAACAACCTTGCCCTATCATCGGCCCTCCCTTGCCCCCAATCGGACCCTCCGCCCCGTCCGCAGGCATTCAAAGGAACACCCTCGGAATCAAGACGTAACGCACTTTTCCCTTGCCAGCAACCCCTCCCCCCAAGTACACTTCCTCCCGAGGTAAGTGGTGCATCCTGTTTGAGGCGCAAACAATTAACTAATACCGCGTAAAAATGTAAACGTTGTCCCATATTACGTTCGGAAAAGTGCCAGCAACAATGGATCGACGATGGCTCCAAGACTGGGAAGAGCAAAAGGGCGCGATGCATTGGGCTAAGCGCCAGCTTTGGAAAAGGTGGCGGGGTTGGTTCACGTGAAAGAGGACGCTGAAGATTTCCCGAACAAGGGCGTTTCAGGCTAACCTTTTTCGCGGGGGCCGCTCAAAAGGTTCGCCTGAACGCTGACGTTGGGGCGCGAAAATGAACACACTTCAGTCAAAACGGTTAACAAGAGATGTTCTTGTTCTGTTGCTTGTGGGAGGAATGCTCAACTATCTCGTAAAAAAGGCATTATTCTATTTATCCATTCAGAGCAATTATCTTTCGTTCGGTCTGGAATTGGTCGCAGGAATCATAACGTTTACGCTGATCGGTTCATTGGATAGGCGACCAAGGCGCAATCGTTTAATTGCAATGTTGCTCGCCGGGGTAGTACTATGGCCCATATGGCTGATAAACTTCTTTTTATTTCCTTGGAGGCAAGTGATACTAGTCATCTTCAAGGGAACGGTATTGCTGTTTCTGTCTGCATTCATAGGATGGAGGATTTCGCTTTTGGTTGCACCATGCATGTCGGAGGTTGAAAAAGCATTAAAGCCCCAACAAGGGCGTTCTGACTAACCTGTGTCCGCGGGGCGCGGCCACAGGTCGTCAAACGCCTAGCGTTGGCTGGTGATGAAATGACAACATTCATGCTCATAGCGCTGGGAGTCGGATCGACAATCGGATTTATCTGGGCATATAACGAGTATGAACTATATTCTAATAAGTCGGTGATTCTACTATTCGCAGGCGGCCTACTGATTCTGAGCCTTACCATCTTAATACAGTGGAGCAGCACATTTCTTTATACACGAGAAGAGCGCATTCGCAAATTGATAGAGTATCTTTCTTTTCAATATATATATGCAGGAAGGAGCTTAGTTCTGTTGCCTATAGGATACTTGATGATAATATGGTCCTGTATAGCAATGATTCTTAACTGGATATTCAAAACCAACAAAATCAGCCAACAAGGCCATGGTGCCTAACTGTTTTCGCGGGGCGCGAAAACAGTCGGCACATGGCTAGCGTTGGATGGAAGAATGATTTGTGGAGAGGAATGAAATCATGAAGGAAGGGCGCGCCAAAGGCGGAACAAGCGAATACCGAGAATAAACTGTTCCCGCCAAGGGCGCGCCCTGACAGATTCCGGAAGATGATTGCCATAGAAAAGCCGAATAGAAGAGATTTCCTATGGTCAAAGATGAATGCCTCTTCCTGTTAAGCGAAATCGAGGAAGGAGCCTGTAGAGGTTGGTTTCAGAGCCGTGGAACAGGTTTTAATAATTGCATCCAACAAGGCCATGGTGCCTAACCTTTTCCGCGGCGGGAACAAATGGCACTAATGGAATCAGTGAACGCGGAAAAGGTTCGGCACATGGCTAGCGTTGGATTGTCGGATGATTTGTGAAAAGGATTGAAATCGTGAAGGAAGGGCGCGCCAAAGGCGGTACAAGCGAATACCAAGAACGAAGCGGTTGCCGCCAAGGGCGCGCCCTGATTGATTTA
>JAGNIJ010000029.1 GCA_018001225.1 Kiritimatiellia bacterium
GGCCCGAGGGGAACCGCCACGCGGGGACGAGGACGTCGCCCAGGCCTTCCGCCTCGTCGTCGCGGAACTGGACGCCGACCGTCAACTCGGCGGGGGGAGGGTCGCGGCGGCCTTCTCTTCCGCCGGGGCTTCCGCCTTCGGCTCCGCTTTGGGCTTGGCCTTCTTCCGCGCGGCTTTTTTCTCCGCGGCCGGTTTGGACTTCTCCTTCTTCTTCTCCTTCGCGGCGTCCGCCGGGTCGGCGGCGAGGAGGAGGGCGAGGACCGCAAGCAGCAGGGAACGCCAAGGCACGGCTTTCACATCAACCTCCGCGTTTGAGTTGAAAAGCCTCTACACGTTAAACGACCGCCCACGGGCCAGTCTAGAACGGGCCGCGGGGGGAGGAAAGCGAAAAAGGTTTTTTCTTGTTTGCGCCGGGGAAGCCTGTATCCAGTGGGGCCATGAGCACGGATAAAACGGCGGAATTCGCGAACATTCCCCTGCGGTGGGCGGGGCCGATCCGGCTGGCCGGGCCGGAGGTGACCGGCGAAGTCGAGGTCCCGCTGGCGACGTTCGAGACGCCGCTGTGGCCGTCCGTGGACCGCGGCGCGCGCGTGAGCATGGCGACGGAGGGGATTTGCGCCGCGGTCGTGGACGAGCGCATGACCCGGTCCGTCCTCGTCGAAGCGCCGGACGCGGCCGAGGCCGTCCGGGTCGGCGCGGAACTGCGCCGCCGGAAGCCGGACGTCGCCGCGGTCGTCGAGAAAACCAGCCGGTTCCTGAAGTTCCTCGACCTCCACGTGCAGCACGCCGCGAACCTGCTCTACGTCCGGCTCGAGGGCCATCCCGGCGACGCCTCGGGCCACAACATGCTCACCCGCGCCGCCGAGGCGATGCTCGACTGGCTCCTGCGGGAGTACCCCGCGCTCAAGTACGTCTCCATTTCCGGAAACTACTGCACGGACAAGAAGCCCTCCGCCGTCAACGGCATCCTTGGGCGCGGCCGGCATGTGATCGCCGAGTTGATCGTCCCGCGCGCGGTCTGCGAGAAACTCCTCCGGACCACGCCGGAGAAGATCGCGGACCTGAACATAAAAAAGAACCTTATCGGCACGATGCTGGCGGGCGGGCTGCGCAGCGCCAACGCGCACTTCGCCAACATGCTGCTGGCCTTCTACCTGGCCACCGGGCAGGACGCGGCGAATATCGTCGAGGGCTCCCAGGGCCTTACGCATGCCGAGGCGCGCGGCGGCGACCTCTATTTCTCCGTGAGCCTCCCGCACCTGATCGTCGGCACCGTCGGCAGCGGCAAGGACCTGGAGTTCGTGCGCGCGAACCTGGAGCGGCTGGGCTGCGCGGGCGGCGGCGGGGCGCGGCGGCTGGCGGTGCTGTGCGCGGCGGCGGTCCTGTGCGGCGAACTCTCCCTCCTCGCCGCCCAGACCAACCCCGGCGAGCTCATGCGCGCGCACCTGAAACTGGAAAGGAAGGATGCCTGCAGATGACACGGGGAAGCCCGCAGATCACGCAGATGAACGCAGATACTCAAGAGGAAGAGGGGGGTGCTTTCCCTTTGGGGAAGGAGACCTATGCCATTCTGGGGGCGTGTTTCGAAGTGTATAACATCAAGGGATGCGGTTTTCTGGAACCCGTTTATCAGGAGTGCATGGAAATCGAACTGGGTCTTCGCCAAATTCCTTTCATCCCTCAACGGAAGTTAAAGTTGACATACAAGGGGCATGTGCTGAGGCAATCCTACGAACCGGATTTTGCCTGTTACGATAAGGTCATCGTGGAACTCAAGGCTGTGTCCAAGCTGACGGACGAGCATCGGGCGCAGCTTCTCAACTATCTTCATGCCACCGGATACGAAGTGGGACTCCTGGTCAATTTCGGCCATTTCCCAGGCTTGGAATACGAACGGCTTGTGAATCAGAAGAAACGTCCGCCCCCACCTCCGTAGTGGACATCTGCGCTCATCTGCGTAATCTGCGGGCTAAATGGACAAGATCAACGAGCGGAAGCTGGCGCACCTGCGGATCATCGAGTCCGACCCGGACTCGGACCGCCGCCGCCATTACTTTGACGCGATTCGCCTGAAGCATCGCGCCCTGCCGGAATTGAATCTCGCGGACGTGGATCCTTCGATAGAATTCATGGGCAAGCGGCTTTCCTTCCCGCTCCTGATCTCCTCGATGACCGGCGGCGACCATGACGTGCTGCGCCGGATCAACCGCAACCTCGCCCTGGCCGCCGAGAAGGCCGGCGTGGCGCTGGGCGTCGGGTCGCAGCGGGTGATGTTCACCAACCCGGCCGCGCGCGCGAGCTTTGAAATCCGCCCGCACGCTCCGACGGCCCTGCTCTTCGCCAACCTCGGCGCCGTTCAGTTCAACCGCGGGTTCGGCGTCGAGCAATGCCGCGAGGCGCTGGCGGTGTCGGGCGCCGACGCGCTGTGCCTGCACCTCAACCCGCTCCAGGAGGCCGTCCAGCCGAAGGGCGACACCGATTTCGCGGGCCTGGCGGACAAGATCGGCGCCGTCGCGCGGGCGCTGGACAAGCCGGTGGTAGTCAAGGAAGTCGGCGCGGGGATTTCCCTCGAGGATGCCGAACTCCTGTTCCGCGCCGGAGTCCGTTACGTGGACGTCGCGGGCGCGGGCGGCACCTCCTGGAGCCGCATCGAGCACCATAGCCTGGCGGAAGAGGAGGGCGATCATCTTGGGCTGGTTTTCCAGGACTGGGGCATTCCGACGCCCGAGGCGCTGCGGGCGTTGAAGCCCTGGCGCGACCGGTTGACGCTGATCGCGTCCGGCGGCCTGCGTTCAGGAATCGACATGGTCAAGGCGATGGCGCTTGGGGCCTCGCTCTGCGGCATGGCGTCGCCGTTCCTCAAGCTGGCGATGGAATCGGCCGAAGCGGTCGGCCGGCTAATTCATCGTTTGAAGCGTGAGTTCACCACGGCCCTGTTTCTCCTGGGCGTGGGCCGCGTGGAACAACTGGTCGGGAATGAAACCGTGTTGTCGGACTAGCTGCCCTCGCCGGCGAGCGGTTACTCCAGGGTCCAGGTCGGTGTTCCGGACGTGATCGAACGGCCGGCCCGGCTGCCCACATCCATGGGATCGGGCGGGATGTGGATGGCCGGGCTGATTCGCTTCTGCATCTCCGCCAGTTCATGCTTCAACGACCAGACCCAGACCGAAAACAACACAGTGATGCAGAACGCTGCCATCGTATTCATCATGACCTTTCGCCCCCGGTAAAAAATCTTCATCATGTTTTAAAGCAAGAATCGCGCCTGACCCGACATTCCGATGGGAATCGCCGAATTTCCGCGTTCTCGAGAGCGCGGGCATCCAACGGCGAATCGGGAGCCCTCTCGTTTTTAAGAATGTGGGCTTGCCTTGCAGAGAGGCGGCGGTCTCTGCCGAGAACACGTTGTGGAAATACCCTCTAGGCAAGGCGGCCATTCGAGGCTATATTCGACCTCCCTAAAGGCACCGGTCCCGCTTCCGGCGACCGGGCGTGGAAAGGAAAAGTCATGACGACGAACCCCCTGCCGGGTCATGCGGATCAGCCTGCGGAGATCACCTGCGCCCAATGCGGGCAATTTGTCGGGGCCCTGACCCGATGCCCCCGCTGCGGGGCGCGCGTGGAGAAGCGTATCAGCATCCGGGTCTTCCGCTATGCCGCCCTCGGGTTGGGCACCATCGGGCTGGGGCTGCTTTACCTGATGGCGACGCACCGGGAACTGCCGATCGTGCGCATCGCGGAGATCAAGCCGACGATGAACTTCGCCTACGTGCGCGTGGTGGGCACCGTGGCCGACGATCCCCGCATCTTCAAGGAGGCCGGCAAGGTGCGCTCGATGCGGTTCACGGTGGATGACGGCACGGGTGAGATCTCCGTGACGGCGTTCCGCGCGCAGGCCGAGTCCCTGGTGGAGCAGCGGCTCGTGCCGGCCTCCGGCGACCGTGTCGAGGTGGCGGGCGCGTTGAGCCTGACGGCGGACGACGAGGTGGTCATGCGCCTGCAGATTGCCGAGCACCTGAAGCTCGATCGCGCCGACGTGCCGGTCACTCCGCTCGGCGAGGTCGGCGGCGGGTTGGTGGGCGAGAGCATCTTGGTCGAGGGCACCCTCACGGCGGTGAATCCGCCGAAGCCGGAAAGCCGGCAGCCGTGGGTGATCGAGCTGCGGGATGAGTCCGGCGAAGGCGCCATCACCTTCTGGCCGGACCTCTACCCGGACATCCCGGACAAGCCGTTGCTGATCCCGGGGGCGGCCGTGCGGGCACGCGTGAGCGTACGCACGTACAAGGAAAAACTCCAGTTGATGCTGAACCGGGGGGAGGATCTCGAGGTCAAGGCCGCCGACTCGGCCCGGCGGCAGGTGGCCGGGCCGGGCGCGCCGGCGGAACCCACTTCCGCGGCCCCGGCGGCCGCCGATAAACCGGTTCCCAGCCGCGTGGTGGCGGCCACGGAGATCGCGGACGTGACGGCGGAATTGAAGGGGAAGGTCATCACGGTCATGGGGCGTGTCGCGGAAATCCGGGACCCGGAGCCGGGCACGCGGGCGCCGCATACCCTCGTGCTCGAGGAGGGCGGGCGCCGGGTTTCCGTCGTGTACTGGGACGAGGTCGCGCAACAGCTCGGGGAGAACAGCCCGGTCACGGGCGTGCTGATGAAGGTGAGCGGCCTGGTGGACGTGTACCAGGAGACGGTGCAGATCAAGGTAAACCATTCATCGAAGGTGCGGCTGGTGGACGTCGAGCCGGTGGCGACCCCCGCACCCGAGGGCGAGGGCCTGGTGGAAATCGGGAAGCTGACCGCGGAGATGAAGGGGCGCGTGTTCACCGTGCGCGGCACGCTCGGCGAGCCCCGGTCGCTGATGAAGGGCGTCGTCTACCCGTTGAACGACGGCACGGGGCAGCTCGACCTGCTGTTGTGGGACCGGATGGTGCCGGGCCCGGAGCGGGATCGTCTCGAGCCCGGCCGCACGGTCAAGGCGACGGGAATGATCGGCGATTACCAGGGGACGCTGCAGCTCGTGCCGGCGAATCCGCAGGCGCTCGTGTTGGAATAACCGGAGCGAGGTCATGATCCTGAACATCCTGACGGTCCTGGGCGTCACGGTGCTGGGCACCGTGCTCTCCAGCGTGATCTCCGTACTGCCCGCCCTCCACGCCTACAACGTGCTGGGCGCGCTGATGCTGTTGTTCTACTGGCTGGTCGAGCAGGGCCTGATCACGGCGCAGCAGGGCGAGTTGTTCGTGCCGTTCATGGCGGGCGTCGTGGTCGGCTGGTCCATGCTCAACACCATCCCTTCCATCCTGCTGGGCGCGCCGGACGAGAGCGCGATGTTCACCGTGCTGCCGGGTCAGAAGTACCTGATGAGCGGCCGCGGCTACGAGGGGACGATGATCACGGGGGTCGGGGGGCTGGCGGGCGTCTTCTTCCTGGTGTGCGTGGTGGGGCCGTTCGCGCCGCGGGTGCTGCCCGTGGTGCAGGGCGTGCTGCGGCCGCACATGCACTGGATCCTGTGGGTGATCATCACGTACATCCTCATGTCGGAATGGCCGAAGGGGGGCAACTGGGGTCCGGCCGGCCTGGCCAAGTTCGCGGACGCCTGGCGCTCGCTGGGGGCGGGCCTGGCGACCTTCTTCCTCTCCGGGCTGCTCGGGTTCATCCTCCTCTACCGGTCGCCCGTCTCCGTGGAGATGGCGTTCCAGAACATCATGCCGGCGTTCGTGGGCCTGTTCGCCGTGCCGTGGTGCCTGTTGAACATGATCAGCGGGGCGAACGTCCCGCCCCAGCGCACGGCGGCCGCGCTGGAACTGAACGGCGATCTCATCCTGCGCAGCACCGCGGCCGGCGGGCTGGGCGGCGGTTTCGCGGCCTTCTTCCCGGTGATCACGGGCGGCATCGGCGGCCTGCTGGCCGGGCACGCGACGGCGCAGCGCGACGAGAAGGTCTTCATCATGTCCCAGGGCGTCTCGAAGCTGGTCTACTACGTGGGCTCCTTCATGCTGCTCTTCGTGCCCGGCCTCGGGATCACGCGGGGCGGCGCGGCGTGGATGATCAAGGGCATCTCCGTGCCGCGGGGGTACGGGGACTACTTCATGGTCCTGGGCGCGATCGCGGTCGCCGGCGCGGTGGCCTTCCTGATGATGAGCCCGCTGACGCGGGCCACGATCCGGTTCATCGAAAAAGTGCACTACCGCAACGCGTCCGCGCTGGCGCTGATCATCATCCTGGCCATCGTGTACCTGATGACGGGGTGGGGCGGGCTCGCGGTGATGATCGTGGCGACGGGCATCGGGCTGATCCCGGTGCTGTTCGCCTCGCGCCGGCTGAACTGCCTGGGCATCCTGCTGCTGCCCATCGCCTGCAACATGTCCGGCTTCGGCCAGCAGATCGCCCGGTGGCTGCGGCTCATCTGAAAGGAGACCCGAGATGAAAGGCATATCCCATTTTGTCAGCGGGGTGATGGCGGCGTCGTTCTGCCCGTGGGCGGTGGAGGCGGCCACGGAGGGGAACCCGTTGTACTTCGTCCTCGGCGGCGCGTTCGGCATCCTGCCGGACACGATCGACTTCAAGTTCTACCGGTTCTTCTACCGGCACGACTTCTACGTGGACCCCGACCCGCAGAATCCCGACCCGCAGGCGATCGCCGACGCGCTGGCCCAGGCGGTGGACCGGGCGCGCACGGCCGGCCGCGCGGTGCGGATCAAGCTCAACACCGTGCGCATGGGCGCGGACTACTGGCGCCAGTACGTGGTGCGGTTCGACGCCGAGAACCAGGAGGTCCAGGTGCGGATCGGCCCCGTGGTCAACACGGGCCAGGTCCCCGTGCCGGGCAGCGAGCCCGGGGAGCGGGCCGTCGGCCGGGCGAAGTTGAGCGCGCCGATCGTCCAGACCTACGATGCCACGACGCGCGTGGACATTTTCGACGGGCCGACCTTTGCCCTCGAGGCGGACGAACAGGGGCGCGTCGTCCTCCACTTCCTGCCGTGGCATCGCAACTGGAGTCACAGCTTCCTGGTGGGCGGGGTCTGGGCGCTGCTCGGCTGGCTGGTCTGGAACTGGCAGGCCGCCGTGGTGATCCTCGCCGGCTACGCGGCCCACCTGATCGAGGACCAACTGGGCTTCATGGGCTCGAACCTGTTCTTCCCCATCACGAAGAAGCGGTTCATGGGGCTCCACGTGATGCGCTCGGGCGACGCGATCCCGAACTTCAGCGCGGTCTGGTTGAGCTGCCTGCTGATCTTCTGGAACCTCTACCGGATGACGCCGGGCCTGCGGTACCATTTCAACTTCCTGCAGTTGATCGTGTACGGCGCCGTGATTCCCATCGGGCTTTTCGGCGTGGTGCACTGGCTGCTGACCCGCGGGGGGAAGGAACAGGCCGCGCCCGTGGAACTCGAGGACGAGTTCGGCGACACGATGACCACGTGAGCGGCGCTGCGCCGTCAGTCCCGCGGCGAGACCTCGAGGGAAAGCGAGGCGTCGGGATCGATCCGGATTTCGCGCCGCGAGAGCACCCGGGGGCCCAGGCTCACCTCGATGACATGGCTGCCGGCGCGCAGCAGAAGTTCCACGGGCAGCGCGCCGGCATTATAGCCGTCCACCAGGATCTCCGCGCCGGGCGTGTCGCAGAAGATCGTGACCCGGCCCGTTTCCACCTTGCCGGATCCCTCCCCGGCTCCGGCCAGGACCACGCGCCGGGGCGCCGGGCGCGCCGCCGGGGCTGCGGCGGGTGATTGCGGGGACTGCGCTTCCAGGGCGAACCGCAGCGTTTGCTTGGTCGGCCATTGAGCCTTGCCGCTCCAATCCTTCCCGGGGTCCGTCAGCGTGGCCAGGGTGGCTTCGACGGGGATTTCCTTCCAGCCTTCCTTGCGAAGGGTGAAGCGCGCGGAAAGGCGATAGCCTTCGTTGGTGCTGAACGCCGGCCGGCAGAATCCTCCGGGCGAGCGGACGGAGATCAGTTCCCATCGCTTCCTGAACCAGCGGCTCTCCCAGTTCAAATCCACGGCCAGGGTGCAGGGCGTGACGCCCAGCACCTGTTCGCCGATATCCTCGTCCGGGACCGAGCAAACCGTGACGCCGGGCGGCGCCGTCTCGACGGTCAACCAGAAGGTGTGGTCCGTCTCGAGGATCCCGGCGACGGTTCCCAAAGGGAGTATGGCCAGACAGATTAAAAGCGGTTGCCATGGAGCGGCCGCGGCGCCGGGTCGTTGCCGGATAAGCGCATGCATGGCTAATAGTACTACCAGTCGGCGGAGGGCCTGTAAACTCCGCCGAAAAAGAGATGCCTATTCTCTTGGATCGCAATGGGTTCGGTAGCCCGGAGCGGGTTTTGCCTCGGCGCTCCGAAACCCGCCCGAGCTTCTGTTGACAGGCAGGGACAACCTCGGTACTGTAGTAATTGAATCCAGAGGTGTATTTTGATCAAGGCGCACCGGCCGTCTAGACGGCCGGGAGCGTGGGGTGTCGGTTGGCAAAACGATGGGAACGAAGAGCCCAATGACCGTTGTGCGTACAGGCAGGCCGTGGATGTGGAGGCTGGCTCTGGGCTTCATGCTCCTGGCCGGGTTGCCCGCCCGCGCCGACATCATCAGCCTCATCGCGTACGTCAGTCAGTCGATTTATCTCAACGATGGCGTCACGCCCCTTCCGTATGGGTCCATCGTCTACATCTACGGAAGCGGCGATACCACGATTGATCCGATGGCGCCCGCGTTCGGCGGCTATATCCCGGGGACCGCCACCGGAGATGACGTGGTCCTGGGCATGGTGCGGATTGGGCAGCCCTATTACAACGACGGGGTGGATGACATTGACGGCACGTTCCTTTCCGACATGGTGATCACATGGGACGATGAAGAGGTGAACATCAACCATCTCTACATACGATTCTTCAACACATTGAGTTTCACCGGCGGCGAGGTGGCCTGGAACGAGTCGGTGATCTTCACGAACGACTACGACTTCTTCGTGGTGGAGCAAGACTTCATCGGCGGATACCTGGCCAATCGAACCAACACGTTCACGTTTGTTCCGGAGCCCAGCACCATCCACCTGGTTCTGCTCTCGGCGGGCCTGTTGGCCGGGATGGGCGCCAGTATGAAGAAGAAGAGCAAAGCCGCACCGCCGGCCCGGGGGCCGGCGAAGGAGGCCGGTACATCATGAAAAGCGGAACACCGTCCAACATGCTTGGGGGGCGCGGCGGGATTCTGTCCGCCGTCCTCGCTCTCTATATGGTCGGGCCGGCGGCGGCGCAATTGAGCGTGAATCTCGGCATCGAAACCACGACCACCGTGGACGAGTACGGGACCGTTCTCCAGAACGGCGACCTGGTGATGGTCCTCTGGGCCACCAACGATTTCCCCTACGCGCCCGACGTCGGCGGGAATCCCAACCCGGCCAATGCCCCGGTCGTCGACAGCGAGATGCTGGCGACAGGCCGGACGTTTGTCGGCGCCGGCTGCATCGACGGCATTTCTCCGCCCGGCATCATTTCCGTGATCATATCCAACACGGTCCGCGTTGATAGGAACCGGTCCATCTTCGTGCGGGTCTTCAATGACCCCACGCAGGAAGGCGCGTCGTTCTACGGGGAAGGCATCCCACAGAGGGTCCCGGAAGAGGGGCACCTGTATTTCCTCATCGACAAGACCCGCTACCCGCTGGATTCGTCGGATGACGACGGCGACGGGCTGAACAACTCCTGGGAGGAAAGCCTGGGGTCCGACCCGAACAATCCCCACAGCGACACGGACGGCGTCAACGACTGGGAGGAATGGGTCGCGGGCACCGACTTGCGCGATCCCGACTCGGTCTTCATCCTCGCCCGCATCCGGCAGGGCGTCGGCCAGGAGGCCCTCGTGGGGTGGGATTCCGTGGTGGGCAAGCGGTACGAAGTCTACTACACCACCGATCCCCTGGACGGCGATCCGCCGCCCGAGTGGTCGCTGGTCAGCGGGCCCGATCCCATCACGGCGGTGGGCGTGCTTACCGAGATGTCTGTGGACGCCGGCTTGGCCGCGGGGCGCGGTCACTTCCGCGTGAGGGTCCTGCAAGACGAGTAAGCGGGGCACGCGAGAAAAACGCCTGCGCGCCGTGGAGGCGGGCAGGCGTTTTTCTTTTCCCCGGGGCGGAGAGATTACTGGTAGTAGGGCGCCAGCTTGTCCATCAGCTTGTTGATCTCGCTGCGCTCTTTCCACTTCTCGGTGTGCGAGGCGCCGCTGGCCGTGTACACCTCCCGCCAGGTCTCGCGTACGGACCCGTAGGCCGACTGCGTGTGCCGGCCGTTTTCGCCCTTGCTGATGCCGACGTTCAGGATGTTCACCAGGTGCTGGCACCGGTTGTTGAACCGGGCGGCGCGGTTGAGAAAGTCCTGGTCGCCCGGCCACTTCTCCCGGTATTCCGTCTGCAGCTTGGCGGACCACTGCACGAGCTGCTCGGCGATCTTGCGAACGTCCTGCATCTGGTCGGGGGCCGGCCAGCCGGCGCGCGCCGCCTGGATGGAGCAGAACGCCAGGGCCATCCCCATCGCTACCCCACGAAACGCGGTCTTGGCATGCGTCATGGTCATCTCCTGTTCGGGTTACGCGGTCATCATACGACACCCCCCGCGCCGGTCAACCGAAACCGGAAGGAGATCAGGCGGACAGCCGGTCGCGGCGCCGCCAGGCCTGGAAACAGAACAGGGCCCAGAGGGTTTTGCGGTGGTCCCGGACCTGGTGGAAGTGTTCCTTCAGCAGGGTCTCCACGAACGCGGGCTCGAAAAGCCCGTCTTTCCGGATTTCCGCGGGGTCGCAGGCCTCCTCCACGAAGGCGCGCAGGTCCTGCCCGAGCCAGGAGGCCAGCGGGATCATGAACCCGGCCTTGCGGCGGCGAATGATCCGGCGGGGCAGCAGGTCGCGCGCCGCCAGCTTGAAGAGGTACTTGGTCGTCAGCCCGTTCAGCTTATACTCCGGCCGGAGCCGGGCGGCGAACTCCACGAGCGGCGGATCGAGCAGGGGCACCCGCACCTCCAGGGAATGCGCCATGCTGGCGCGGTCCACCTTCACGAGGACGCCGTCCTGCAGGTACATCTTCATGCACAGGTAGAGCAGCCGCGCGAACGAGTCGGACAGCCCGCTCCGGGCCAGGTGGCGATACACGTCCTCGTAGGGATCCTGGAGCGCGAGCTGCTCGCGGATGGGCGCGGCCAGCAGCGCCTTCTTCTCGCTGTTGCCGAAGCAGCCCATCCAGAGGAGAAAGCGGATCTCGGGGGACAGTCCCGCGCCCTTGAAGAACTGCTGGGCCAGGTACTCCAGGCTCGCGTAGCGGTGCGACACCGGGATCCGGCGCGCGAGCCGGTTCAGCCCGTCCCGCCAGGCCGCGGGCAGGAAGGACAGCCGCTCCACGATCTTATGCGCCTGGAACGAGGGATAGCCGGCAAACAACTCGTCGCCGCCGTCGCCGCTCAACGCGACCTTGACGTGGCCCGCCGTATATTTTGAAAGCAGCCAGGTGGGCAGGAGCGAGGCGTCCGCCAGCGGCTCGTCGGGCAGGGCCAGCGCGTCGGGCAGGAGTTCCGCGGCCCGCTGGCGGGAGAGCACCTCGTGGTGATGCTCCGTCCCGTACCGCCGCGCGACTTCCGCGGCGTAGGGCGACTCGTCGTAGCTGTCCTCCTCGAACCGGATGGAGAACGTCTGCAGCCGGCCGCGGGTCTCCCGCGCGGCCAGCGCGGTGACGACGCCGGAGTCGATGCCGCCGCTCAAGAAGCTGCCGACGGGCACGTCGCTGCGCAGGTGCCGGCGCACCGAGCGCTCCAGGAGCCGGCGCAGCTCCGCCGCGCATTCCTCCCGGGTGCCGGGGTCGACCGGGCGATCGGTCAGCGGGATGTCCCAGTAGAAATCGTGGCGGGGCCCCCGCCGGTCGAACGCCAGCACCGCGCCCGCCTCGAGCTTGCGGACCCCCTCGTACATGGTGTGCGGGGCGGGCACGTAGCCGTACGTGAGATACTTGCTGACCGAGAGCCGGTCCAGCGAGCGCGGCACGGCCGGATGCCGGAGCAGGGCCTTGAGCTCGGACGCAAACACCAGGTCCCCGCCGCACACGGCGTAGAAGAGCGGCTTGATGCCGATCCGGTCGCGCCCGAGCCACAGCCGCTGCTCGTCGCGGTCCCAGATCGCGAACGCGAACATACCGTTCAGCCGCTTCACGCCCTCCATGCCGTCGAGCGCTAACTGGCGCAGCAGAACCTCGGTGTCGGAGTGCGTGGAAAAAACCTGTCCCCTGGCTTCCAGTTCGGTTCGCAGTTCGATGTAGTTGTAAATCTCGCCGTTGTAGACGATCCAGTATCGCCCATCGGTCGCGGACATGGGCTGGGCGCCGCCCTCGAGGTCGATGATGCTCAACCGCCGGTGTCCGAGCGCGACGGGCGGCGCCGCGTGGTAGCCCTCGCCGTCCGGGCCCCTCGGTTGCAGCGTCGCGGTCATCGCGCGGAGGATGTCCTCCGCCCGGTCCGCGCCTCCCCCGAACGTGGTGAATCCGGCAATCCCGCACATGCCGGACCTATAGCATATTTTTTCTTATCGCGCGCCCGCGGATACGCCATGATGACGCCGTGACCACGCGGATCCTTCAGGGAAAAGCATGGCGGCTGGCGGCGCCGCTCCTGACGTTGTGGGTCGTGGCGGCCGTGGAGAGCCGGCGGCGCCCCTTCACCTACGACGAGGCGGCGCACGCGCACATGGCCTGGCTGCTGGACCATGGCCAGACACCCTACCGCGACTTCGCGGCCAACCACCTGCCGTTTTTCTGGATGGGTCTGCGTCCCGCCGTCCGGCTCCTGCCGGAGAGTACCACGGCGTGGTACGCGGTGCTGCGTCACCTGGCCCTGGCCGGCCAGGTCGCCTTCCTGGCGCTGCTGGCCGCGCACGCCGCCCGGGGCGGCGGCCCGGGCGCGTGGGGCCGCGCGCTGGGGGCCGTGGGCCTGGTGGCGCTCGCTCCGCCCGCGCTCTCCTTCTTCGTGGAATTCCGGCCCGACAGCCTCGCCAATCCGCTCCTGCTCGGAGGACTGTGGTTGTTGCGGGGGCGGCCGCGGAGGGCCGCGGCCTGCGGCGGCGGATTCCTGACCGCCGCGGCCCTGCTGGTCAATACCAAGTACCTGCTGCTGCCCGCGATCCTGGCCGCGCTCGCGGCATGGAGGGCCGGATGGCGCGCCGTCCGCGTCCCCGCCCCAGGGCCCGCGTCGAAGGACGGAAACGGTTTTGTCTCCACCGCTGTCTGGGCCGCGGGCGGCGCGGCCCTGGCACTGGCCGCGGCATGGGGCCTTCTGCGCGCCTATGGCATCGATCCGTCCGAGGCCTGGCAACTGGCGGTGCGTTACAACACCGCCACGGAAAAACTGCGGACGTTCGGCTTCGGTTTGTGGCGCGCGGTACTGCGTCATCCGTTCCTGCTGGGCTACATGCTTCTCGGCGCCGGCGGGGTGGTCTGGCAGCAAGTCCACCGTCGCTCCACCCTTGGCCTCTGGCCTGTCGGCGTGGCGATCTTCCTGGCGGCGCAGGTGCTCCTGATGACCAAGCCGTGGCTCCAGTACAAGGCCTCCTGGTTCCTGCTGGCCGCCACGTTTCCCGCGCTGTTCGTGGCGAGGGAACCGCCGCCCCGGGCGCGGCGCTGGGAGATCCTGTGCTGGAGCCTCGTGGCGATCCTGGCGGTCGTCAGCGTCACGGGCGGCGGCGGGCGGCGGGAGCCGTTGTTCCGGCTGCCCGACGGACAGGCCATTTCAACGGATCTCGCCACGCAGGTTCGCGTGGCGGATTTCCTGCTGCGTCACGCGGCGCCGGAGGAGTACGTGGTGGCCGAGTTCCCCTGGCAGCCGTTGTTCCGGTCGAACACGTTCTACAAGATCATCATGGATTACGACGGCCGGGGCCGGGATGCCCTGGAGTGGGCCGCGCAGGCTTTGCCCGACCTGCCGCATGCCGATCGGATGACGGAACCGGCCTACCTTGCCGAGTTGCAGCAACGGCCGCCGGCCGTCATTTTCCTCGGCGTCTTCTTGGAGCAGGGGCCGGTCTGGTCTCCCTACACCGAACAGCGCACCCGCGCCATCGAGGCGTTTCTAGAATCGCGCCGGGACGAATATGAATTCGTGGAGATCCCTGATTCGCCCTTCGCCGTGGTTCGGCGGGTGAAAACGGGACCGGGGTCGATCCCGTGAACGGGGCGGATCGCGACGGCAGGCCGGGTCCGGAGCCGGCTTTCATCCCGGTCCTCGCGTTCGCCGCGTTCTTCATTTTTTTCACCAACCTGTGCGCGGCGGCGGGCTATTGGCTCGGCCGGCCGCCGTCGTTCACCCTCGCGGCCGGGCTGGGCATGGGTCTGTCCCTGGCCCTGCTGTTCCCCGCGTTAAAGAAGGAGACGGCGCTCCGATCCGCCTTCCTCCTGTCCGCCTTGTTCCTGCTGATGTCGCTGCCGCTCTACCTCGTGCAGCGGGCGAACATGGGGCACGACTGGCTCTGCCATGTCCCGCTGACGGGGAGCCTGCTCCGCGGCCAACTCCCCGCGCGCGACCTCGCGAGCCCGGAAAGGCTGTTACCCTATCACTACGGGTTCAACATCATGGCGGCCGCCGTGCTGCGGATCATGCGCTGGGCCGCGCCGGCGGCGCACACGGAGACGGCGCTGGACCTGGCCTCGTGGGCCGGCCTGGCGCTGCTGCTGATGGCGGCCTGGACCTGGCTGCGCCGGCTCAACCGCGAGCTGCCGGAGCCGGCGCGTATCGGCCGGGGCGAGACCGTCCTGGCCCTGGCGCTGATGCTCTACGGCGGCGGGCTGATCTTTCTGGGCCGCCTCGTGGATTCGGATGTGGATATGTGGAGTCGCGGGCTGTACACCGCCTGCCATCCGCTGCCTTTCTTTGTCGGGCGTCGCCCGACGCCGCTTGGTCAGGCGCTGTTCCTGTTTCAGGGGGCGCTTCTGCTCTTCCCGCGCGAATCCGGCCGCCTGAAGTTCGTGGCGTTCCTGGTCACCCACGCCGTGCTGCTGCTGGTCGCGGAGGATTTGTTCCTGGCGGGCGTCTTGACAGGCTTGCTGTTGCGGCTGTCGCCGGCGTGGAGGAAGGACGCCGCGACGTATTTGTGCGCCGCGGCGGCGGCCCTGCCGCTGGCGTGTGTCCAGGGCGGGCTGATCACGGCCGCGCTGGTCAACGCGCCCGCGGGCGAGGGCATGCTGGGCTGGCGCCTGCGGGCGCCGTTTATGCCCGGCTGGGGTCTGGGCGAGCCGGGGTTCCTGCAGGGCCGTTTCTGGGCGGCCCTGCTGGTCGAGTTCCCGCCCTCCCTCTGGCTCATCCCGCTGGCCGGCTGGGCGGCGCGCCGCCGGGGCCTGGCGCTCCCGCCGGCCTGGAAGGCGCTCGCGGCCTGTTGCGTCGTGTTCCTGTTGGTGCCGATGTTCGTGCAATCCCGGTACGCGCCCAATGACCTGCACCGGCTGTTTTTCCTGCCGCAGATGATCTCCCTTCTGCTGCTCCCGATGCACCTTCGCCTGCTGATCCCCGCGCGGGGGCTTCGAAGGATCGTCCTCGTGCTGCTGACCGTTCTGCTCGCGGCAGGTCCGCTCTCCGCCCTGCGCGCGGAACTCCGGCATTTCGACCGGCTCTACGGCCGCGGGTGGCGGCCCGACCTGGCGCTGCCCGCGCCGCCCGACCGATTCGAGGACGGGCAGGTCTGGCTGGTGTCCACCCCGTACCTGCCCGCGCTGCACTATAACGGGATCTTCGCGCTCTCCGCGCCGTTCGGCACCTACGGGCCGAACGTCTTCAAGATCTATCCCAAGCAGCACGAGGAATGGCTGGCGCGCTATCTCGAGGATCCCGTTCGCCACGGCGCCACGCGCGCGCTGCTCACCCGTGAAGACCTGGAGACCCTGCGGGCGCGCGGCGTGCCGCATCGCCTGCTCGACACGGTTCCCGGCCCCGGGGGCGAGGAGGTCTTTATCCTCGCGTTTCCGCCGCCGCCGTCCGAAAATCGGCCATGAACTTCCGGTCCGGCGGGACGTGGGGCGGGGCGGCCTGGGCCGTCGCGGCCGTCCTCGCCGTGCTGGCCGCCGCCACGCGGCTGTCGTACTCGTACGACGAGATTTCGGCGGCGCACACCATCTGGCGGGTGTCGGGCGGCGCGGTGCCGTACCGGGATTTCGCGTCCAATCACCTGCCGTTTTACTGGTATCTGCTGGCGCCCTTTTCAAGGCTGTGCCCGCAGGATGCCGGCGCGCTGGCGTGGTACCGCGCGCTCGCCGTCGCCGGGCGCGGGTTGTTCGTGGCGTTTCTCGCGGCCCTGGCGGGCCGGGGCTTGGACCGCAGGGCGCGCCCGTGGGCGGCGCTGGCGGTCTGGATCGTCGCGTGCAGCGCGCCGGTGCTCGATTACCTGGTGAAGTTCTCGCCCGATGCGGTCTCAAACGCCCTGCTTTTCGGGAGCCTGTATTTTCTCTTTCGACCGGGTGCGCGCTCGCCGGCGGGCTGGTTCCTGGGCGGCCTGGGCATCGCGGCCGCCCTGCTTAGCAACAACAAGTACGTCTTGCTGCCTCTCCTCCTCGGCCCGGCCGCGCTGGCGCGGGAGCTTTTCCGGGGCCGCCGGCCGTGGTGCCCGGTCCTGTCGCTCCTCGGCGGCGCGGGATGGTGCCTTGTCGCCGCCGTCCTCGCGCTGCGCGCCTGGGGCATTGAACCCGTCCATGCCTGGGACATGGCGTTCCGATACAACGCGGTGTACGAGCAGGTGAATCCGTTCCGCAACGGGTTCCGCATGTCGTTGCTGGAACATCCCGGCTTGCTCCTGTATGTCGTGGCCGGGGCGGGAGTCTGGCTTGCCGATTCGATCCGCGCCCGGCGGCTGGAACTCCTGCCGACGGTTGTGCTGATCTTCCTGGCCGCGAGCCTGGTGACCGTCTCGCGCCCGCACAGCCAGTACTTCAGCACGTGGTTCCTGCTGGGATCCGTTTTCCCGGCGCAGGCCCTCGCGGGCCGGATGCCGCGCGCGCCGGCGTGGGGCCGCGCCCTGACGCTCCTGCTGGCCGCGGCGGTTCCGGTCCGGGCGGCTTTCCATTATGCGCAGCCTGCCGTGGCGCAGGGCCGGGCCGAGCAGCAGGCCGTGTTCCGGTTCGTGGAGGCCGCGACGCCCGAAAACGGTTTTGTGATCGCGAACATGAGCTGCCATCCCCTGTGCCGCACCAACACGTTCTATAAATTCTCGTCCGACCTCGCCGGACGGGAGGATGTGTATGACCGCGTGGCCGCGCGGATCCCGGGCTTCAGCCTGGCCGGCCGGTTTTCCCCGGAGCAGTACGCGCTCGATATCGAGCGGCATCCGCCGGACTTGATCTTCGACGGCTTCGCGCGCGAGCAGGGCCTGGAAGGCGGTCCCATGCTGACCCCGGCGCAGGCCGAGGCGCTGAACCGCTACCGGCAGGAACATGCCGCCGAGTACGAGTCCATGGCGGTGACCTCGGCGCGGCATCCCGGCCAGGCCTTGT
Source organism: Kiritimatiellia bacterium (assembly GCA_018001225.1). Classification (NCBI taxonomy): domain Bacteria; kingdom Pseudomonadati; phylum Kiritimatiellota; class Kiritimatiellia; species Kiritimatiellia bacterium. Next base: position 17,491 of record JAGNIJ010000029.1, read on the forward strand.
TCTGGGTGACGCGGCGGGTGGCCCGGAATTGACTTGCGAGGACCGCCGGCCTTTTTCCTCGGGCCGGGGGCGGCCCGCCTCCATAGCTCACGATGGGTTGGAGACGCCGAGCCCACGCGGCGCGCAATCGATTATGAACCGTTGTGATACCGCTTTCAGAATGAAACGGCACTGATCCACCCACCCCGGCCCGCAAGCGGGCCACCCCTCCCGGGAGGGGACAAGTCTTTGGTAATGAATGGGTTTCTCCCCTCCTTCGGAGGGGTCGGGGGTGGGTAGGAATCGTCTAAGAACAAACTCAAATTGGTATAGATCGGTCGTGCGGGTGGTCCCGAGGCCGCCGCCGGCGGGCTTTGAAGCAGGGCGCCGCTTTGGTATGCTCGCGGCGCGCACCATGAATCCGGACGCCACGCCCAGCGAAGAGTTGTTGCGCCGCCTGTGGATCACCGCCGGGCTCCTGGCGGCGGCCGTGATCCTGTCGTACGCGCCCGTGTTCCAGGCCGGGTTTATCTGGGACGATGGCGAGTTCATCACGGACAATCCGCACCTGCGCGACCTCGCCGGCCTGAAAACCATCTGGACGAGCCCGAAGGACAACCCGCACTACTTCCCGCTGCTCATGACCGTGTTCTGGCTGCTGTACCGCCTCTGGGGCGTCCAGCCGCTGGGCTATCACCTGGTCACGCTCGGTTTTCATGTCGCCAACACCCTGCTGGTCTGGCTCATCCTGCGCCGCCTGAAGGTGCGCGCCGCCGTGCCGGCGGCGCTGTTGTTCGGCCTCCACCCGCTCCACGTGCAGTCGGTGGCCTGGGCGACGGAACTGAAGAACACGCTGTCCGGCTTCTTCTACCTCGGCGCGATCTGGACGTGGTTGGGCGTTTCAGAGGCGAGGCTTCGGGGTTCAGGGTTCAGGTTTCAGGGTTGGGGCGGCGTCCTGTTGTGCCTGGTGCTGTTCGCCTGCGCGCTGTTGAGCAAGACGACGGTGGTGTCGCTGCCCCTGGCCATCCTGCTGATCGAGTTCTGGCGCCGGGGCCGCCTGCCCTGGCGCACGGTCGCGTTCGCGCTGGCGCTGACCGTCGTCGCGTTCCTGCCGGTCCTGGTGACGGTGAACCTGGAGCAGTCGCGGAACGTCGAGGGCTTGTCGGCGGTGTTCACCACGGGCGAGCGGTGGATCGTGGCGGGCCGGTCGTTCTGGTTCTACCTCGGCAAGCTGTTCTGGCCGGCCGACCTGATGATGGTGTATCCGACGTGGACGGTGGACCCGTCCCGCCCGGCGCAGTACCTGCCGCTCGCGGCCGCCGGGCTGCTCGGGATCGGGCTGTGGGCGGGCCGCCGCGCGTGGGGGCGCGCCCCCGCGCTGGGGCTCCTTTTCTTCGCGGCGGCCGTGCTGCCGATCCCTTTTCTGGACATCAACTTCGTGCTCCAGCACGCCTTCGTGGCGGACCATTTCGCGTACCTGCCGAGCCTGGGCGTGCTGCCCGTGGCCGCGGCGGCGCTGTTTCTTCTGCCCGCGCGCCTGCGCTCTCCGCGCCTGCGCGGGGCCCTCCTCGCGGCGCCCGTGCTCGCGCTGGGCCTGCTGACCTGGCGGCACGCCCGGACCTTCGAGAACCAGGGCGTCTTGTGGCGGCATGTCATCGAGCGGAATCCCGGCGCAGCCGTGGCGTACAGCAACCTGGGCCTCTACGTCGCGCAGCAGGGGGACCCGGTCGCCGCCATCGACCTTTATAGGAAAGCGCTGGAGCTTTATCCCGGCAGTTCGAAGACCTGGAACAACCTGGCCACCGAACTGCGCATCATCGGCAGGGAGGAGGAAGCCCTGGCCGCCCTGCAGAAGGCGGTCGAACTCAATCCTTCCTACTTCGAGGCGCTCAACAACCTGGCGGCGCTGTTGTCGCGGCGCGGACGGATGGACGAGGCCATCGCGCACCTGCGCCGGGCGATCGAGGTGAACCCGGATTACTTCGAGGGGCACAGCAACCTGGGCGCGCTCCTCGCCGGGGCCGGGCGGCACGAGGAAGGCATCGAGTTCATGCGCCGGGCCCTCGGGTGGCGGCCGGACGATGTCCAGTTGCTGAACAACCTCGCGCGCGCGATCGGCGAATCCGCCGAGTCGGCCCGGGCCGTCGAGCGGCTGCGCGCCCTGGCGGCGGACTACCCGGACCACGTTTCGATCCGGCTCCGGCTCGGCGAGGCGCTGTGGCAGGCCGGGGACCGCGAGGCGGCCGAGGCGGAATTCGCCGGGGTGCTGCGCCGGGCTCCGTCTTCCGCGGAAATCCTTTTTCAACTGGGCGTCATCCGCCAGCGCCTGGGCGACCTGGAGGCCGCGCTGGCCCTGTTCGAGCAGGCGGTGAAGGCGGAGCCCGCGAACGCGGCGCGGGCGAATCGCCTGGCCCGCCTGCGGGCCACGCACCCGGACGCGAAATACCGCGACGGGGCGCGCGCCGTGGAACTGGCGTCCCGCGCGAGCGAGGCGGCGGGCCATTCCGATCCCGAGTTGCTGGATACGCTGGCGGCGGCCTACGCGGAGACCGGCCAGTTCGACGAGGCGCAGCGCATGATCAGCCTGGCCCTGCGCTATACCCCGCCCGGCGCCGCGCGCGAAGCGCTTGAAGCGCGGCGGAATCTGTACGAACATCGGCAGCCGTACCGCGAAACGGAATCCGCGCATGCGCCCTGAACAGAAAGACCCGAGACCCCGCCGACGGTCCCGCTCCGGCCTCGCGCTCGCCGGCGTGCTGGTGCTGGCCCTCCTCGTGCGCGGCGCGTACCTGTTCACGGAGGCGGACAAGCCGGCGTTTACGCATCCCGAAGTGGACGCGGCCTATCACGACTACTGGGCCCGCGGCCTGGTCTCCGGGATCTGGACGCCGCCGCCCGGCCAGCCCGATCCGGAGATCGCCACGCGCGCCTACTTCCGTCCGCCCGGCTACCCCTTCTTCCTCGCGGCGGTCTACCGGGTGCTGGGGACGGATTACCTCGTCCCGCGCCTGGTGCAGGCGGCGCTGGGCGTGCTGAATGCCTGGCTGGCGTTTCTCCTCGCGCGCCGGTGGTTCGGCGCCCCGGCGGGCGTGCTGGCGGCGGCCTTCCTGGCGCTCCACGCGGGCCTGGTCTATTTCGAGGCGGAGTTGCTGGAGCCCGTGCTGCTGGTGACGTTGAGCCTGCTGACCGTCCTGGCGCTGGGCGCGGGGCTGGGCGGCCGCGCGCGGCTCCGCGCGCTGGCGGCCGGGCTGCTGCTCGGCCTCTACGCGCTCGTGCGGCCCAACGGACTGCTCTTCGCGCCGGCCGTGGTCGGCTGGCTGTTCTGGCTCGCGCGGCGCGCGAAAACGCCGCGGGCCTGGCGGGCGCCCGCGCTGGCCTTCGTGCTCGGGCTGGGTGCGGCGATCTTCCCGGCCGCCCTGCGCAACGTGGTGACGGCCGGCGACGCCGTGGCGATCTCGTCCAATGCGGGCATCAACCTGTACATCGGCAACCATCCCCAGGCGACGGGCGTGGTGACGTTCTATCTCCCCGGGTTGGGCGTGTTCGGCACGTCGTTCGATTACCCGGCCATCGCGCGCGCGGTCGAGGCCCGCGTCGGCCGGCCGCTGAAGGACTCCGGGGTGTCCCGCTATTTCACCCGCGAGGCGCTGAAGTTCATACGGCAGCAGCCGGGCGCGTTCCTGCGCCTGCTCGGCCGCAAGGCGCTGCTGTTCTGGGGACCCGTCGAGCTGGGTCACAACAAGGAGGATTACTACGAGCGGAAATTCTCGCCCGTGCTCCGCTGGCTGCCGAACTCGTTCCCGCTGCTGCTCGCGCTCGGCGGTGTCGGGCTGATCCTGTGGCGGCGCCGGGCGGCGCCGCCGGACACGTTCGCCGCGCTGGTGCTGATGCTCCTGTACGTGGGCGCAATTTTCTTCAGTCATCTTCCCTTCTTCGTGGCGGGGCGGTACCGGCTCCCGGTCGTGCCGTTCCTGCTCATCCTCGGCGCGGCGGGCGTCGCGCGGCTGGCGCAGCTCTGGCGCGAGGGCCGGCGCGGTCCCGCCGCGCGGGCGGCCGCGGCGGGGGCGGCGATTTACGTGCTGGCCGCGATCAACTATACCGGCTACCGGCCGAACCTGGCCAAATGGTACTACGAGCAGTTCATCGCCTCGAGCCGGGCCGGCCGTGCGGAGGAGGCGCAGGCCTGGTTCAAGAAGACCGCGGCCGAGGATCCCGGCTTCCTGCATGCGCTGTACCACAATCTCGGGATGGGCCTGGCGGACCAGCAGCAGTTCGAGGCGGCGCGCGGGATGCTGCAGGAGGCGCTCGTGTACAAGCCGGGCGCGCCGGACACCTTGAGCAGCCTGGGCGCGGTGTTGTTCAGCCTGGGCCGGACGGAAGAGGCGCTGTCGCACTTCGCCGAGGCCCTGCGCGTGAGCCCGGGGCACCGCGAGGCGCGGGTAAACCTGGCCTTCATCCAGGCGGAGCAGGGGCGGCTGGACGAGGCGATCGCGCAGTATCGCGATCTGTTGGCGGCCGGGCCGGACGATCCCCGGGTCCTGCGCCAATTCGCCGTCACGCTGGAAAAGGCCGGCCGGCGCGAGGAGGCCGCGGAACAACTGGTCCGGGCCGTCCGGCTCGATCCCGGGGACCCGCAGGCGCACAGCAGCCTGGGCGCGCTGCTGGCGGAATTGAACCGCCCTGCCGAGGCGCTCCGCGAGCTGGAGGAGGCCGCCCGCCTGGATCCGGAGCTCTGGGAGTCCTGGTTCGGGGCGGGCGTGATCCTGGCGCGGCAGGGCGTGTGGGCGGACAGCATCGAGATGATGAACAAGGCGGCGCGCTTGCGTCCCGACGACGCGCAGCCCCTGTTCTACATCGCCGGCGCGCTGGCCCGGCTGAACCGGCTGGATGAATCGCTGGCCCATTACCAGGAGTCCCTGCGCCTGTACTCGAACTACGTGCCCTGGCTGGCGGAGGCGGCCTGGACGCTGGCGACGCATCCCATGGCCCGGGCGCCGGCCGTGGACGAGGCGCTGCGCTTCGCCGAAGAGGCCGCGCGCCTGACCGGCTACCGCGATGCCCAGGTGCTCGACGCCCTGGCGGCGGCGCTGGCCCGGGGCGGCGACTACACGCAGGCCGCCGCCCGCGCGGAGGCCGCCGCGCTCCTGGCGGAGGAAGCAGGCCGAACCAACCTGGCCTCCGACTTGCGATCCCGGCTGGTCATCTACAAAGACGGTAAACCCTACATGGAGTAGAATTGCATATCCCCTTAAGGCCGCAGGGGTCTATGCAACTGGAATAGATATCCACCCTGAACCCTGAACCCTGAATCCTGAACCCCTCCTCCCAATCCATGAAAGTCTCTGTCCCTCAAAAACCCTGGCTCGCGGCGGCGGCGCTCGTGCTGCTGACGCTCGCGGTCTATGTCCCCGCCTTGCGCGGAGGCTTCGTGTGGGACGACGACAACCATGTGACGGAGAATCCGACGCTGACCTCGTGGCGCGGGCTGCGGGATATCTGGCTGGGTGTGAGGGAAAACGCGACCTGCCAGTACTACCCGCTGACCTTCACGGCGTTCTGGGTCCAGCACCGGTTCTGGGGCTTGAACCCGCTGCCGTACCATCTCGTCAACGTCGTGCTTCACGGGCTGAACGCCGTCCTGTTCTGGATTCTGCTCCGCCGCTGGCGCCTGCCCGGGGCGTGGGCGGCCGCGGCGATCTTCGCGGTGCACCCGATCCACGCGATGTCCGTGGCCTGGATCACGGAACTGAAGAACGTCCTCTCCGGTTTCTTCATGCTGCTGACGCTGTTGGCCTGGGACGACTGGGAGCGGCGGCGCGGGGCGGGCCCGTATGCCCTGGCCCTGCTGGCCTACGTGGCCGCGGTCTTGAGCAAGACGGCCGCGGCCGTGCTGCCCGTGCTCCTGCTGCTGATCGCGTGGTGGCGGAAGCCGCGCGTGGAGCGGCGCGACGCGCTCGCCGTGCTCCCGTTCTGTGCCGCGGGTTTGCTGATGGGCGCGGTGACGATCTGGGTGGAGCAGAAACTGGTCTGGGGCAAGGGGCCGGGCCTCGAGCTGGATTCCCTGCAACGGATCCTGCTGGCGGGCCGGTCGTTCTGGTTCTACGCGGCGAAGGTGCTCTGGCCGGCCGGCCTGAATTTCCTGTATCCGAAATGGAATCTCGACCCGGGCCGCGCGGGGTCGTGGCTCGCGGTGGTCGCGCTCGCCGCGCTGTTCGCCGGGCTCTGGCGGGCGCGGCGCCGGTGGGGGAAGGGGCCGCTGGTCGCCGCGCTCTATTTCTTCCTGGCCGCGCCGGCCCTGGTGCTGCTGCACGTGCTCTACATGATGCGCTACACGCTCGTGTCCGATCACTGGATCTACTTCGGTTCGCCGGCGCTGATCGCGCTGGCGGCCGCGGGCGCCGCATCGGTACTCAAGGACTGGAAGCAGGAGGCCGCCGGGCTGCTCGCGCTGGTTCTTGTGCTGCTGGGCGCGCTGACCTGGTTCCGCGGCTCGGCGTACCGGGATGAAGAGACCCTCTGGCGCGTGACGTGGGCCCGGAACCCGGGGGCCTGGCTGGCGGCCAACAACCTGGGGATTTTGCTGGCCGCGCGCGGCGAGCACGCCGAGGCGCGGCGCCTGTTCGAAGAGGCGCGGCGGCTGGAGCCGGGGTACGCCGAGACCCTGATCAACCTCGGCAACATCGAGGACGCGACCCGGGGGCCCGGGCCCGCCCTGGCCTTCTTCGAGCAGGCCCTGGCCGTGGACTCGAACAGCCCGGTGGCGCATTTCAACGCCGGGTTCGCGCTGGAGCGGTTGGGGCGGCGCGAGGAAGCCCTGGCCCATTACCGGCGCGTGCTGGAGGAGCGGCCGAACACCGGCATCGCGCACTACAACATGGCCAACACCCTGTCCCGGCTCGGCCGGCTGGAGGAGGCGGAGACGCACTACCGGGCGGCCGTCGACCTGGATCCGCAGGACGGCCTCGCGCTGGCCAACCTGGGCAGCGTGCTGACGCGGACCGGCCGTTTTCCCGAGGCCGTCGAGATCCTGCGCCGGGCCGCGGCCCTGCGGCCGGCCGACGGGCTCGTGATGTACAACCTCGGCCATGCGCTCCTGCGCACGCGGCGCACCGACGAGGCGGTGGCCGCGCTGCTGGCGGCCTCGCGAGCCCGGCCGGACCTGCCCGACGCGGCCCGCGACCTGGCCCTGGTCTGGCGCGAGCGGGGCGACCGGGCGAGGGCGGAGTCCGCGCTGCGCGAGGCGCTGCGCCGGAACCCGGACTATCGGCCGGCCCTGAACGACCTGGCCTGGCTGCTGGCCACCGGGCAGGGCGAAAGCGCCGCCCGCCGCCGGGAAGCCCTGGAACTGGCGGAGCGCGCCTGCACGCCGGCCGCCGAGGCTTCACCCGACATGCTCGATACCCTGGCCGCCGCCTACGCCGCGGCCGGCCGTTTCGCCGAGGCCGCGGATACGGCCCGGCGAGCCCTGGAAGGCGCGGGAAAAGCCGGCGATTCTCCGCTGGCCGAGGCCCTTCGCGCCCGGTTGGCCCTGTATGAGCAGGGCCGGGCCTTCGAGGAACCCTGACCCGCCTCGCGCGGCTTGTAACGCCTTGATTTTAAAGGTTCGAACGCGCCTCGGGCCCGGGGCCCGCCCGTTTGACAATACCCGCGAAAAACCTTATTCTATTTTAAGGGAAGCGTATTATAGAGCACAGGGGGCACAACATGCGGGATAGATCATCGCGTTCTGCCGACAGAACGGATGAAGCGGTGTGGTCCCCAGAAAAATAACGAAAAGTCGGCGATCCGGAAAGCCGGGATGAGGCAGGTACACGATGAAACCTGACACTTCCGCGCAAGAAGTGGTGTCGTTGCGTTGGGCACGCCTACGCGGGCCGTGGGGGCCGGCCGTGGCGCTCGTCGCGGCAGCGTGCTGGCTGGCGGCCGGACCGGTTCCCGCCGCCACCGTGACGTACACCCAGCAGCAAAACCAGTACGACACCCGCTGGGACAGCAACGGCGGCACGTATGACACCGGATCGAGCACCGAACTGGGCATGTGGGCCGACGGCGACCAGGGCTATACGGTCGCCTGGAAAACCTTCCGCACCGGCAGCGCGACCTCCTCCTCCGCGCGCAACCTCCAGGTCGGCGACGAGTTCACGATCCGCGTCTACACGTACGGCGTCTACTACGGGGAACTCGGGCTTTCGCTGAACCGGGGCGGGTCCACCGGCAACTGGGCGAACCGGATCAGCGGCTCGCAGCTTTCCGTGCGGCAGGACGGCGGCAACTACGGATCGGGCGGGGGCATCGGGTCGTGGTACGTCATCGACAGCGCCGCCGGCGAGTCCTTCACCAACACCCCGGCGGGCTCGTCGGGCGCGGATTACACGGTCAAGGTCAAGGTCACATCGAGTTCGACCTACAACGTGGACCTCAACGGCAAGACCAAGTACGACCGGACGATGGCCGGTTCTCCGGCCACGTCGCAGCGGGTGGACGCCTACTCGATTTTCCTGAATGACGACCGGCGCTACATCTGGAGCGCGGGCGACAACCGCAAGGATTCCTTCTGGAAGCAGACGACGCAGGTGGAGGACACGGGCCTGGTGCAGTTCGGCGGAGACGGCGCGAGCCGGAGCATCGACGGCCTGATCGCGGACGGCCTGGCGGCGGACAGCACCTCCACGGTGCGTACGAACCGCCTGATCAAGCTGGGCGGCGGGACGATGACCCTCGGCGTGTCCACAAACACCTACACCGGCGGCTCGCAGATCGAGAACGGGGTTCTCCAGGGGGCGGGGGACCGGTACTTCGGCATCGCGCCGGGCGCGCCTTCCACGAACCATTTCGACATCTGGTCCAGCGGTACGTTGCAGTTCACGGCCTCGTTTGCCCTGGACGCCAACCGCGGCATCGCCCTCGGCACGGTGGCGACGCCGAAGATCGGCGTGACGGCCGGCAACGCGGTGAGCTACAACGGCAGCCTGGTGGGTTCGGCGGCCTGGCAGAAGGTCGGCGACGGCACGCTGACGCTGACGGGCATCAGCTCGAATACGGGCATCGCCCACATCCCGGCGGGCCTGCTGGTCCTCGGGCGGGACCAGGCCGCGGGCGCGGTGCCGGGCGGCGCGGCGGAGAACATCAACGTCTGGAGCACGGGCACGCTGGGCTTCACGAACGTCTTCACGCTGGCGGCGACCCGCTCGGTCGAGCTGGGCGCGGTGCACGGGCCGCGGATCTGGGTCGCGCCGGGCAGCACGGCGACGGTCAGCGGCGCGATCCAGGGCTCGGCCAACTGGACCAACGTCGGGCCGGGCACGCTGGCGCTGTCCAACAACACCTTCAGCGGCGTGATGACGATCACCCAGGGCGTGGTCTGCCTGGTGCATTCGAACGGCTTCGGCACGGTCGCGGGCGGGACGGTGGTGGCCAGTGGCGGCGAACTCCAGTTGAAGTTCCCGGGCAACTCCACCAACGAGGCGTTGACGATCACCGGGACGGGCGTCGCCGGCGGCGGCGCGCTGCGCAAGGTGGATTCCACGGGCCGCGCGTACGCGGGGGCCATCACGCTCGGCGGCGACGCGAAGATCGCCGTGGACGCCGGCGGCCTGTACCCGTCGGCGCAGATCGACCTGGCCGGGAATACGCTGACCCTGGACACGACGGCCAGCTTCCAGATGCTTTCCGGCAGCTCGCTCGCCAACGCCACGAAGACCGCCGGCAGCGGGGCCATCGAGAAGACCGGATCGAGCTTCCTCATCCTGCGCCCGCCCTCGGACCTGACCGGCAGCATCACCCTTAGCGGGGGCGAACTCCGAATCGGCCCGAACACGTCGGGCTCCGGCCTGGTCGCCGGCGGGACGCTGACGATGGCCGAGGGGACGACGTTGCGCAGCGACGGCACGACGGCTCGGACGGTCGCGAAGGCCCTCCTCCTCAACGGGGGCGTGACCAACGGCCATACCGGCGGGGGGAACCTGACCTTGTCCGGCGCGGTGGACCTGAACGCCGGCCCTCGCGCCGTTTCGGTGTTGAGCACCAGCACCTACACGGGCGTTATTTCAAACGGCGCGCTGACCAAGAACAGCACCGGTCTCATGGTCCTGCTGGGCACGAACACCTATTCCGGCGGGACGACCGTCAGCGCGGGCACGCTACAGGGCCACGCGGCCGGCCTGCAGGGGGCGATCACGAACAACTCGGCGGTCGTGTTCGACCAGGTCACGACCGGCACGTACGCGGGCGTGATGAGCGGCACGGGCACGCTGACCAAGCAGGCCGACGGCGCGGTGATCCTGACCGCGGCCAGCACGCACAGCGGCGCGACGGCGGTCAACGCGGGCATCCTCGCGCAGAACGGCACGAACACCGCCTCGGCGGTGACCGTCGCCGCGGGCGCGACGCTGATGGGCGGCGGCCGGGTCGGGGACCTGACGGTCAACGGCACCGCGCGCCCGAATCCCTTCTCCGCCTCCCGGGCCCGGCTGCGCGCGGCGTCGCTGACGATGAACAACGGCTCCGCGGGCCGGTTCCGGCTCGGCGACGCGTCGGACACGTCCGACCGCGACTTCATCGAGAACGACGGCGCGGCGACGATCAACGCCACGACCACGATCTACGTCGAGGACAGCCAGCTCTCGAACTTCAACAACGCCTCCAGCTACAGCTGGAATCTCATTGTCGGCGGCATCGCGGACGCCGCCAACTTCCTGCTCAACACGAACACCTATTGGAGCACGGACGTCGCCGGCGGCGAGTTCGCCTTGAGCGCCAGCGGCGGCAACCTGGTCCTGGATTTCACCCCGAACACCTCCGAGCCCACGGTACAGGCCACCACGATTGTCTTCAGCTCGTTCGGGACCGCGGGCATGACCGTCGGCTGGACCCCGGGCGACGGGGCCAACCGGGTGGTCGTGGCCCACGCCGGCGCCGCGGTGGACGACGATCCCGACGACGCCGCCACGTACGCGGCGGACGCGAACTTCGGCGACGGGGCCGAGATCGGCACCGGCAATTACGTGGTCTACAACGGCAGCGGCAACTCGGTGCCCGTGACCGGCTTAAGCCCGGACACCGTCTATCACTTCCGCGTCTACGAGTACAACGGCTCGGGCGGGTCGGAGAACTACCTGACCAATTCGGCCTCGGGCAATCCCGCGAGCCGGACGACGCTGGACGACCCGCCGACGGCCGCGGCGACCGCGCTGGCGATCACCGCCGTGGACGAAACGACGATGAGCCTGGGCTGGACGCGCGGAGACGGGGCCCAGGTCCTGCTCGTCGGGCGCTCCGGCGCGGCGGCGGAGTCGCCGACGAACGGCACGGGCTACGCGGCCGATCCGGCCTGGGGCTCGGCCGGCGGCGTGGGCGCCGCCTCCAAGGCCCTTTACCTCGACACCGGCACGAGCGAGAACCTGACGGGGTTGTCGGCCGAGACGCTCTACCACTTCGCCGCGTTCGAGCTCAACGGGTCGGGCGGGGCGGAGAATTACCTGACGGCCGGCGCGCCGGTGACGAACCTGTACACGCTGTCCACGGAGCCTTCCGCGCACGCGGGCAGCTTCACCGCGACGGCGGTGTCGAAGACGCAGATCGACCTGTCGTGGAGCGCGGCCGCGGGCGCGGACGGGTACATGATCCTGATCCGCCAGGGCGTGGACCCCGCGGGCACGCCGACGGACGGGCGCGCCTACTCGGTGGGCGACACCTTCGGCGCGGACACGATCACGGGGCTGGTCGTCGGGACGTCGTTCTCGGCGGTGGGGCTGGCCGAGAACACGCAGTACAACTTCTCAATCATGCCCTACAACTGGGACGGCGCGAACGCGCAGACATACAACTACCGGACGGCGGCGACGATCCCGACGGCGAACGACACCACCTGGGCGCGGGCGGGCAAGGTGATCAAGGAGCCGTTCAACAGCTACGCGGACTTCAACAACCTGGCCGGCGCCAACGGCGGCACGGGCTGGGAGGGCGCGTGGTCCGGGGCGTGGGACGAGGGCGACATCTGGATCGATGACGTTAATTTCAGCGTGTCGCTGCAACTGTTGCCGGCGCAGGGCGGCGACTACGCGCGCAAGGCGAAGTTCGACGTGGACTCCAACGGCAAGCGCTCCGCGATCAAGCGCCAGTTCGAGCCCATCACCAGCGGCCAGTTGTACGCCACGTGGATCATGCAGGGCGGGGAGAACAACGCGTCCCGGTTCTGGGGCGTCAGCTTCGGCACGAACGCCAGTTACGGGTTCCAGTACTTCGGCGTCGGCAAGACCCGCAACGACGGCTCCGACCTTGGGATATCCATTCCGAATATGTACAGCAACCAGACCGTGCAGACGACGGACTGGGATCTGACCGCGGGCAACCCCTACGTCATCGCCATCAAGTACGACTTCGACACGGACCTGCTGCAGGTCATGGCGTGGGCGAACAACAACGACGACATTCTCTCCATGCAGGAGCCCGTGCCCTGGATCATGGAAAGGACCATCACCGGCATCGACAAGCTGGACTACCTCTTCCTTGAGGCCGGCTCGGCCGACGCGGGAGGGAACGCCGGCGAGTGCTTCTTCGACCACATCCGCGTGGGAACGAATTGGTACGAGGTCATGGTCTACGGCGGGGAGGACGATCCCTCGCCGCCGGTGCCGCCCACGGTCGAACTGGCGTTCATCGGCACGAACTACGCCGGCTGGAACAAGAGCATCACCAAGACCAACGTGTACGACGCCGAGCTGGCGGACATCAGCAACCCGATCGATTTCGCCATCCGCTGGACGGACTCGACCGGGATGTTCGTCACCAACGACCCGGCCTCGGTGACCAACATCTCGGCCAACAAGGGCCGCGTGTGGCCCAACTGGGACCCGTTGAGCATCGGCGCCGTCACCAGCGCGTTCGGCTACGACAGGATCTTCACCAACGCCTACGGGGTCAATGTTGACACGAGCGTAACCACTTACCAATTCGCGGCTTTCAGCATCACGAACATCGATTTTGACAACACGTACTACATCACCGTCAGCGGCGAGAACGAGGACCGGAGCAGCGGGGAATACACGGCCGACCCGCCCGCCGGCGGCCAGGACGTGTACGGCAGCCGCGGCATCCTGGTCAACGAGCCGATCCGGTTCTACATCCTCGACGACGACACCAACGCGCCGGCTCCGGCGGACGTGTACTCGGTGTCCAACATCGTCGAGACCCTCCGCGTGCTGCACGTCACCGCGGGGACCAGCAACGCGTACCTTTCCGGCGACACGACCAGCCGCCTGTTCCGGGTGACCGACAACGACCTGGCCACGGCGTCCGCCTCCTTCCCCCTCCGCCTGACCCTCGGCGTCAGCGACGCCGCCGGCGTCGCGCGCGGGGCGGGCGACTCGGCGACGAATATGTCGGTGACGATCGGGTCGGTGATCATCTCGAACACGGCCGGGTTCAGCGCGGACGAGAGCACGCCGGCGCCGGCGGCCGGCATCTCGACCAACGTCTGGCGGTTCGAGAGCTTCACCTACGGGCAGGTCGGCGACCTGTGGACCGGCGGCACCAACATCGTCAAGGCCACCGTGCCCGACGCGGACGGGGACCGGATCGAAGACCAGGCCATCCTGACCAACCAGCAGTACGGCCTGCTCACGCTGCGCGACGACGACGTGCTGGGCCCAGCGCTCGGCGGCATCACGCTCGTGGGCGCCTCGGGCTCGGGCACGGAGATCCTCGGCACGAGTTTCGAGACCACGGAGGGGTGGCCCTCCTTCCAGGCCAGCGGCACCCTGTGGTCCAACTGGATCACCAGCGGCACGGGGACGGGAAGCTGGTTCGGGACCGGCTACGTCAACATCGGCGACCCGAACTCGGGCACGCGCAAGGGCGGCATGACCACCGCCGGGCTGGGCCAGTACTTCGAGCTGCCGCCGCGGGAGAATCCGGGCATCCTGAAGCTCTATGCGCGCTTGAGCAGCGCCGGCGCGAACCGCCACCTCGCCGTCGAGCGGTGGGACGGCGATGAGTGGCTGGGCTGCGGGACCAACACGATCACGAGCGACAGCTACGCGGAGTACTCCTGGGAGATCAACTGGATCGACAGCGCGGTCACCGTGCGCGTCATTCGCGTCGGAACAGACGGTTCTCCAGGTATTTACATCGACGACCTGCAACTGCTCTCCGCCGAGCCGCTCTGGTTGAGCACGACCGCGGTCACGACGCACTGGGAGGAGGCGGTGGACGTCTCGGGCGTGTACGAGTACCGCGCCGTGGCCCCGTCCTACACCTCGTCCGAGCCGTCGCAGATGGGCGACGGGAGTTCCATCGGCGCGGGCACCAGCCATGTCTTCGACGTGACCGGGTACCAGGGCGTGCTGACCGGCTATGTCTTCGCCGTGGACAACGACAACGACCGCGCGAACGACCGGACCAACGGCAACGTGTCGGCCTTCCTCGCGCGGATCGACACGAACCCGCCGCCGGTGGTGGTCGGCGTGACGGCCATCGAGGGCGAGGACCCGACCTCCGAGGCCATCGTGCAGTGGACTGCGGCCACGAACGCGGGCGAGCGGGCCGAGCCGACCTACGCCGTGCTCTCGCCGTGGGACACGTACCGCGTCTACTACACGGACGACGAGACCGAGCCGACCACGGGCAGCCTGTACGTGGACAAGGTCGTCGACCCGTCGCTGACCAACATGTCGGTGACCAACGTGACGATCACGAACCTGATCTTCGACACGACCTACAAGTTCAAGGTCGCGGGCCGGGACCAGGCCGGCAACCAGGGGCCGCTGTCCGACACGGCGACCCTCGTGCTGCCGGGCTTCAACGTCACGCAGGGCATGGTCAGGGTCACCGACGGGGGCATCCTCTATTCCGAGATCTACTGGAAAGCCGCCACCAACGTGAGCGGCGGCGTCAGCCGGGAATACGACCTTCTCTACGTGGACGCGACGAGCTTCAGCGACGGCCTCTCCAACCAGTGGGCGCTCCTGGAGAGCGGTTGGACGAACTCGCTGGTGGACACCGGCACCCCGGCCCGCATCGCGCCGAGCCTGATGGTGAACACCCTGCGGTTCTACCGGGCCGCCTCGGCCGACCGCTGGGAGACCAACCGGACGCCCCGCGTGGCCAGCGAAGAGGTGTACGGGATGAAGACCGTCCGGCTGTTCCCCGGCCAGAACTGGATCGCGCTCTCCGTGATCCCGGACAGCAACAACCTCCAGAATGTTCTCGGCCACGAACTGCCGGCGGGGTCCACGTACACCGACCCGGACAGCACCATCGTGGGCTGGTACAACCGCGTCAGCAACGAGGTGGTCAAGAAGGACGTGTGGCTGCTGGACTGGGGCACCTCGAACCAGTGGCGGACGGGCAACGGGTGGGGCGGCATCAACCAGCCCGCCGACCACCGGCCGGTGCCGTATGACGAGGGCCTCGTGGTCAACATCCCCACCAACCAGAGCGAGACGTTTGTCATGATGCACCTGGGCCGCGTGCCGACGAACGTCCAGACCCAGGTCATCGAGCCGAACTACGCCTACAACCTCGTCGGCGCGCGCGTGCCGTGCCGGCTGCACCCGAGCGAAATGAAGCTGGTCGAGGCCGGGTTCCACGGGTCCACCCTGTCCCTGCATTCCGACCGGCTGCGCAAGCTGGACCGCGAGCTCAAGTCCACGGGCCAGGACGTGTGGTACCGGACCACCGACCAGACCTGGCGGTATAGCAGCGGGGCCTTGGCCTCCGATTTCTACATCACGCCGGACGACGGGTTCCTGATCTGGACCCGCGGCTCGACCGAGGCCTGGACGTGGACCAACCCGCTGCCCTACACCGCGCCGACGCGGCTGATGAACCCGTAACGGCGGGGTGGGCGGAAGAGGGCGCTGCGTCGTGGGCGACGCCGCGCTACGTGGACAGGGGGGGCATGGCTGTTGGACTTTGGTCCAATGCGTGGGGAGTGTAATTTTGGCAAGAAGGGCTTCGGCGGACCGGGCTTCGGACGGGAGGACAGTCGCAACATGTTTTTTATCAATGTGTTGCGTGGCCATCATTACCTCCGGCGTCGCGGGCGTCTGGACGCCAGGAAAAGCGCGGTGATGGACCAAGTAACATCCGGCCCCGTCAGCCTTTAATCCATTGACGCCCGATTGGACGCCGGGGTATTAGTAGTAGTACGGAAAGAAGGATTTCCCGCCGCTTGCATGGGGAATCCCGGAGTGCGTGAGCTGTCTCTTTTTTAGGGACGGTGAAGTGTCTATTTGTAGCAAAAATTCGGTCCGGAGAGCCGGTTGAACGCGGGCGGAAAAACGGCATTCGGGTCAAGGGCGGCGAATCGGTCGCCGGTGGCCCGGTGGAGTAACAGCCATGAATCCTGAAATGACTTCTCAATCCAACGCGGGGCAGGGTCCCCATGCGCGGAACCGGCAAGGGCTGTTGTCCAGGCCAAGTCCAGGCATTGGCCTGCCGTGGCTGGCCGCACTCTTGGTGTGCCTTGCGCCATCATGGTCTCAAGCCGAGCTTCTTGTCGGATTTGATTTCACCAACAGGCCCGGCATTGCCGCCACCTCCACCAGCACCGTGCAGGCGGCTAATATCTCGGTCAGCGTAATCTCCCGCGGTTCCGGCGTGGCCGCGAGCGCGGCCACGAATTGCTTTAATGCCACGAGTTGGACCCTGCCGGCGTCCGGCTCTACCGTGGACAATGCCATCACCAGCAATGACTACTTTACGCTAAAGGTCACGCCCACGGCCGGATACCTGGTGACCGTGACCAACTTTTCCTGGCGAGCCACAAAGAGTGCGCAAGGGCCGACGGGCCTTTCTCTCCGCGTGAGTTCCGATGGGTTCTCCACCGACCTGGCGACGTGGACGCTCCTTGCCGCCTCTACTTCCAACTACGTAGCCACCATCACGGGCGTGAGCGGTTCGACAGGCCTGGAGTTCCGCATTTACGGATACAAGGCGGCGGCGGTCGGCGGCACGCTGCGCTGCAACAACGGCGCTGATTACGGCCAGACCGGCATCGACCTGGCCGTTTTCGGCACCGTGGCGTCGGCCTGCGTGAACCTTTCGGTCATGACCAATCTCCAGCAGCAGAGCCAGTACGACACGCGGTGGGACAGCGGCGGCGGCACGTATGACACGGGCGGCAGCACGGAACTGGGCATGTGGGCCGGCGGCGACCAGGGGTACACGGTGGCGTGGAAGACGTTCCGCACGGCCAGCGCGACGTCGTCCTCCGCGCGCGAGTTGCAGGTCGGTGACGAGTTTACGATCCGGGTCTATACCTACGGCGTGTACTACGGGCAGCTCGGCGTTTCGCTCAACGACGCGGGCACGGCGGGCTCATCGTGGGCGAACCGGTTGAGCGGGTCGCGCCTGTCGGTTCGGCAGGATGGGGGCAACTACAGCGGCAGCTACCAGATCGGCTCGTGGTATGCCATCGGCAGCGGGGCAGGGGAGTCGTTCACGAACACGCCGGCAGGCTCGTCCGCCGCGGACTACACGGTCAAGGTCAAGATCACCTCCAGTTCCACCTTCAACGTGGAATTAAACGGCGTGCGGAAGTACGACTGGACGATGGCCGGCTCGCCGGCGACGTCGGCGCGGATCGACGCCTACTCGATCTTCCTGAACGATGACCGGCGGTACCAGTGGGACTGGGGAGACAACCGCAAGGACTCTAACTGGAAGCAGACGGCCACCGTGGCGGATACCGGAGCCGTGGAGTTTGGCGGGGGCAACGGCACGTCCACCATCAACGGCCTGATCACGGACGGCCTGGGCGCGTCCTGCACGTCCGGCACGACGGCCAACCGCCTCTACAAGATCGGCACGGGGACGATCACGCTGGGCTGCACGACCAACACGTACACGGGCGGCACGTCGGTCGAGGTCGGCGTGCTGGAGGGCTCGGCGGACCTGTGCTTCGGCGCGGCGCCGGCCTCGCTCGTCACGAACAGCTTCAACGTATGGAACACCGGCACGCTGCGGTTCACCGGCTCGTTCGCGCTGAACGCCAACCGCGGCATCGTCCTGGGCGCCGTGGACCAGCCGAGCATCGGCGTCTCGTCCGGCAACTCGGTGAGCTACGGCGGCAGCATGATCGGCACGGCGAACTGGTACAAGGAGTCCGCGGGCACGCTGGTGCTGACCGGCATCAACTCGAACTCGGGCATCGCTCACATCACGTCGGGCATGCTGGTGCTGGGCGCGGACCTGGCGGCGGGACCGGTGCCGGGCGCGGCGAAGACCAACGTCAACGTCTGGAGCACGGGTACGCTGGGCTTCACGAACGTCTTCACGCTCGGCGCCAACCGGAACATCGAGCTGGGGACGGTGGCCGGGGCGCGGGTCTGGGTGGCGCCGGGCAGCACGGCGACGGTCAGCGGTGTGATCCTGGGCTCGGCGGCCTGGACCAACATCGGCACCGGTACGCTGGTTTTGAACGGCAACAATACCTTCAGCGGGAACCTTTCCATCACGCAGGGCGTGGTACGAGTGACGAACGCGAACGGCCTGGGCGGGACGGGCGGGAACACCTACGTGGTCAACGCGTCCGGCAGCGCGCTGGAACTGGCGGGCGGGATCACGACGGCGGCGGAGCCGCTGTACCTGAACGGCACGGGGCTCTCCAGCGGCGGCGCGCTGCGGAACGTGGTCAACGACAACACCTTCGCCGGGGCGATCACCCTGCAGAGTACGGGCGTGCGGATCAACTCCGACTCGGGGACGCTGACGCTGAACTCCGGGACGGCCATCAGCGGCAGCGGGTATAACCTGACCTTCGGCGGCGCGGGGAACATCCTGGTCAGCAGCGAAATCGGGACCGGCGCGGGCACGGTGACGAAGGACGGGACGGGTATCCTGACCCTGACGGGCGCCAGCACGTTCACCGGCGCCATGACGATCAGCGCGGGCACGGTTCAGGTCGGGAACAACGGCACGGCGGGCTCGGTGGCGACGGCCAGCATCGTGAACAACTCGGCCCTGGCGTTCTACCGGTCGGACAGCCTCGCCTACACGGGCGTGATCAGCGGCACGGGCGCGGTGACGAACCGGGGCGCCGGGACGCTGACGCTGACGAACAACAACAGCTACAGCGGGGCCACCGCCATCGACGCCGGCTACATCCGGATTTCCCACAATAACGGCCTGGGCACGACGGCGGGCAACACCACGGTGGCCAGCGGCGGACGCCTGGAGCTGACGAACAACATCACCGTCGCCGAGAACCTGGTCCTGAACGGGACCGGCGGCCTCCTGGGCGCCCTGCGCAGCATCGCCGGCAACAACACGGTTTCCGGCACGATCTCGCTCAACTCGGCGGCGAGCATCGGCGTGGCGAACGACCAGCTCACCGTGAGCGGGGCGATCAGCGGCGGGAACACGCTGACGAAGTATGGCACGGGCACGCTGAAGCTGACCGGCGCCAGCAGTTACAGCGGCGCGACGACGGTCAGCGCCGGCACGCTGATCGCGAACGGCACGAACGCCAGCTCGGACATCACGGTGAGTTCGGGCTCCGTGCTCTCGGGCTCCGGCTCGATCGGCGACCTCACCCTGACCGGCACGGCCTACCCCGGCGCGACCTCGAACGCTATCGGGCGGCTGGCCGTCACCGGCCTGACGATGAACAACGGCTCGAAGGCGGTCTTCCAGCTCGGCAACTGCTCCGACACCTCCGACCGCGACTACATCGACAACAGCGGCTCCGCGACCATCAACGCGACGACGACGATCGCCATCGACGACGACGTGCTCTCCAACTTCAACACGGCGAGCCCGTACTCGTGGAACCTGATCGTGGGCGGGATCAGCGACGCCTCGAATTTCTCGCTGGACGAGACCCTGTGGGGCACGGGCAAGGACGGCGGCGCGTTCGGCCTGTCCGCCAGCGGCGGGAACCTGGTGTTGACGTTCACGCCGGTGGGCGGGCCGCCGACGCTCACGACCCTCGCGGTCAGCAACATCACGCCGGTCAGCGCCAAGAGCGGCGGCAACATCAGCGCCCAGGGCGGCTCGGCCGTCACCAACCGCGGCGTGTGCTGGGGCACCAGCGCCGACCCGACGATCGCCGACGCCCGGACGACCAACGGCACGGGCATCGGCGAGTACGACGCGACGATGATCAACCTGACGCCGGGCCAGACCTACCACGTCCGCGCCTTCGCGCAGAACAGCGAGGACCCGGAGACCGGCTACGGCAGCGACGTCGAGTTCACCGCCGACTGCTTCCAGGCCGGCCCGACGACGACGGCCGCCAGCGCCATCAGCTCCACCAACTTCACGGCCAACTGGAACGCCATCGGCGGCGCGGCCAGCTACCGGCTGGACGTCAGCTCGAATGCGACGTTCGGAACATCCGGCGGCGGAACGCTGTTCATCTCCGAGGTGGCCGATCCGGGTGATAATGCAAACGCGCGGTTCGTGGAACTCTACAACGGCTCGGGGGCCACGATTGATTTCGGCGCCGCCACGTGGTACTTGAGCCGCCAGGCGAACGGCAGCACCTGGGCGGAAGTCCAATTGACCGGCACGGTTGCCGCGGGGGCCACGTACATCGTGGCGTACAACACCACCTACGACACGGCCTACAGCAAGAATGCCGACCTGTACAACGGCAGCGTGATCACCGGCAACGGCGACGACGGATACTTCCTGTACTCGGACGGCGGTTATGCCGCCGGGACCTTGGTGGACGCCTACGGCGTCATCGACCAGGACGGGACCGGGCAGGCCTGGGAATACGAGGACGATCACGCGGTCCGCAATGCCAGCATCGCCAAGGCGAGCAACACGTGGACCTCGTCCGAGTGGACGATCACCGCGGCGAACGTGGCCGACATGACGCCGGATGCGCACACGTGCACCGGCGCCAGCGCGCCGTCCTTCGTCCCCGGCTTCTCCAACGCGACGGTGGCGGGCACGAGCCAGGTAGTGACGGGGCTGACGGCGGACACGACCTATTACTACCGCGTGCGCGCGGTGGGCGGCGGGTCGTGCGTCAGCGTCAACGGCTCGACGCAGTCGGTGACGACCAGCGCGACGGCGCCCTCGACCCCGACGGGCCTGGCGGCGTCGGACGGCAGCACGACGGCGCACGTGGCCTTGAGCTGGGACGACAATTCCAACGAGGACGGCTACGTGATCTGGCGCAACACGGTCAACACGTTTGCCAGTTCGACGGCGATCTACAGCAACGAGGAGAACGTCGTCGCCTACAACGACACCGGCGCGACGCCCGGCCAGCTCTACTACTACTGGGTGACCGCGAGCAATTCCGCCGGCTCCAGCGCGGAGAGCACGTCCGATTCCGGATACCGGAAACTGGCGACGGTGGCGGGCGTGGCGGCGTCCGACGGGACGAGCACGGCGCACGTGCAGGTGGACTGGACGGACGGGTCGGGCGAGACGGGCTACGCGATCTGGCGGGATACGGACAGCGACATTGCCGGGGCGACGTTCGTCACCGAGGCGGCGGCGGACGCCGAGACCTACAACGACGCGAGCGCCAGCCCGGGCCAGTTCTACTACTACTGGGTGCGGGCGACGAACAGCACGAGCGCGAGCCAGTCCGACGCCAGCACGCCGGATACCGGCTACCGGAAGCTCGCGGACGTGGCGGGCGTGGCGGCGTCCGACGGGACGAGCACGGCGCACGTGCAGGTGGACTGGACGGACGGGTCGGGCGAGACGGGCTACGCGATCTGGCGGGACACGGACAGCGACATTGCCGGGGCGACGTTCGTCACCGAGGCGGCGGCGGACGCCGAGACCTACAACGACGCGAGCGCCAGCCCGGGCCAGCTCTACTATTACTGGGTGCGCGCGACGAACAGCTCCAGCGTCAGCCAGGGCGACGCCGGCACGCCGGACACGGGCTACCGGAAGCTGGCGACGGTCGGCGGCCTGGCCGCCAGCGACGACACCTACGGCGACAAGGTCGTGCTGGACTGGACGGACATCACCGGCGCCACGAGCTACGGGATCTGGCGGCACACATCGGATGCCTCGGGTTCGGCCTCGTTCCTGGACAGCGTGGGCACCGGCGTCGAGACGTACGACGACACCTCTGCCGTTGCGGGCACGCCGTACTACTACTGGGTGCGGGCGACGAACAGCACGAGTTCGAGCCAGAGCGACTTC
Organism: Kiritimatiellia bacterium; assembly: GCA_018001225.1. Lineage (NCBI taxonomy): Bacteria > Pseudomonadati > Kiritimatiellota > Kiritimatiellia > Kiritimatiellia bacterium. The sequence goes on from JAGNIJ010000029.1 coordinate 39,592, forward strand.
CAGGCCAGCGGCGAGCCGGGTCGCCGGGCGACCCAGTTGGCGCCCACGGTGATCAACCCGACCGCGACGTCTATCACGACCAACGGCGCGACCCTGGGCGCGGAAATCTCGACCAACGGCGGCGTAGCGGTCACGTCGCGCGGCACGGTGTGGGACTATTCCGCGACGCCGACGGCGAACGAGGCGTCCGAGGGCGGCACGGCGACGGGCGTTTTCTCGCACGCGCGCAGCGGGATGACCGCGGGCACGCTGGTCTACTTCCGCGGGTGGGCGAGCAATTCCATCGGCAAGGCGTACTCGGCCGACGGCTCGTTCTGGACCGTGCCGGACGCGCCGACGCTGAACGCCGCGTCGGCCATCGGCGCGGCCAGCTTCTCCGCCAACTGGAACGCCGCGACGGGCGCGACGAACTACCTGCTCGACGCGTCCGCGTCGGACACCTTCGCCGGCTTCGTCAACGGCTACTCGGCCCGCGTGATCGGCGACGTGACGACTTTCAGTGTCACCGGCCTGACCGCGGCGACGACCTACTACTGGCGCCTGCGCGCCCAGAACAGCGGCGGCATCAGCGTCTACTCGACGACCAACACGGCGCTGACCCTGTGCGCCGCCCCGGTCGCGACGGCGGCGACGAATTGGACGACCAACAGCCTGTATGCCAACTGGAACAGCGTCGCGGGCGCCTCGGACTACCGGCTGGATGTCGCGACGAGCACCAACTTCACCTCGGGCGGCGCGGGGCTTAGCCTGATCGACGAGGACTTCGTGGACTTCTCCGACTGGACGGACGTCGGCACGGCGAACGACACCGACCCGACGCACTTCGGCCTGGCCAGCCCCTGCCGCGCCCTGGGCGCGGCGGATTCCCTGACCTCGCCGCGGGTGAACTACCCGACGCAGATGACGTTCTACGTGGATTCGAGCGCCGGCGGCAACGGGTACACCACGACCAACTACTACAGCCTGGACAACGGCGCCACGTGGATCGCGATCGCGCCCTTCACGGTCGGCACGGGCGGGGCGATCGTGACGAACGTCCTGACCTCGTCGCCCAACCTGTCCGGCACTACGGGCGTCAGCTTCAAGTTGGTGTCGGCGTTCAGCACCTGGTACCTCGACGACGTCAAGGTGACGGGCGGGCTGACGGACAGCTACGTGCCCGGCTACTCCAACCGGACGGTCAGCGCGACGACGGAGCAGGTGACCAACCTGGCGGCCGAGACGGCGTACTACTACCGCGTGCGCGCGGTGAACGCGAGCGGGACGAGCACGAACTCGAACGTCATCACGGCCTACACCTTGAGCCTGGAGCCGACGAGCCACGCGGGCAGCTTCGCGGCGGCCGCGGCGTCGGCCTCGACGATCGACCTCTCCTGGAGCGCGGCGGGCGCGCCGGTGGACGGCTACTACATCCTCCGGCGGCAGGGGGCCGACCCGACGGGCGTGCCGACGGACGGCACCAACTACGCGCTCTCCACGGTCTTCGGCGACGCGACGCTGGTGAACGTCGTCGTGGGCGGCGCCGAGACGGGCACGACGGTCAGCAACCTGACGGCGAGCACGCAGTACAACTTCTCGATCGTCCCGTTCAACGCGGATAGCGGCGCGAATTGGCAGACCTACAACTACCTGACGGCCGCGACGATCCCGACGGCGAACGCGACGACCTTCGCGGCGGAGCCCTCGGCAAGCCCGACCGACCTGTCCTTCACCCTGATCGGGTCCACGAGCTACCAGGTCAGCTGGGCCGGCGGCGACGGAGCGAACACGATCGTGCTGATGCACGGGGGCGGCGCCGTGGACGCGAATCCCGCGGACGGCAAGGGCTACACGAACGACGCGGCGTTCGGCAGCGGCACCCAGATCGGGACGGGCAACTACGTCGTGTACATCGGCAGCGGGACCAGCATACTCGTGACCGCGTTGAGCGCGGGCACGACGTACCACGTGGCCGTATACGAGTTCAACGGCGACGACGGCCTGCAGAACTACCGGACGGGCGACCCGCTGACGGGCAGCCAGGCGCCGCTGGACACGCCGGCGGTGACGACGTTCGCGGTCAGCAACAACGTCGCCGGCTCGGCGATGAGCGGCGGCAACGTGACGGACGAGAAGGGCTCCACGGTAACCCGGCGCGGCGTGTGCTGGAGCACGGTCAACCCGCCGACGATCGCCGACCCCAGCACGACCAACGGCTCGGGCCTGGGCGAGTTCTCGAGCACGATGTCCGGCTTGACGCCGGGCCAGACCTACTACATCCGGGCCTACGCGACCAACACGATCGGCGTGGGGTACGGGTTCATCGTGACCAATGTTAATGCGTGCTTCACGGCCGGGCCGACGGGCCTCGTCGCCAGCCCGACCAACTACACCGACTTCACGGCGGTGTGGCAGGCCGTGGCCGGCGCGACGGGGTACGCGCTGGACGTGAGCACGAACGCGGCGTTCAGCGGCGGCGCCGCCACCGACCTGTTCATCTCGGAATATATCGAGGGCTCCAGCAACGAGAAATACATCGAAATCTACAACGGCACCGGCGGCAGCGTGGACCTGGCGGATTACTCGTTGATCTTGTTCGCCAACGGCGCGACGGGGTACACCACGAGCAACAGCCTGTCCGGCTCCCTGGCGAACGGCGCGGTGGCGGTGTACCGGCACGGCAGCGCGACCAACGCAGCCGGCTCGACGGCGACCGCGGTGGATTTCAACGGCGACGATGCGTTCGTCCTTTGGAAGAAATCATCGGGCTCGTACGCGGATATCATCGGCCGCGTCGGGGAACAGCCGGCAAACGGGGCCTGGACGAACGGCGCCGCCGGCATCAGCACGAAGGACCAGACGCTGGTCCGGAAGGCATCGGTCACAGGCGGCGTGACGAGCAATCCCGGCAGCGGGTTCCCGACGCTGACCACGGAATGGGACCAGTACGGCACAAGCGATTCGTCCCGGCTCGGCAGCCACACCTACTCCGGCGGCTCCTCTTACGTCCCGGGCTACGAGGACCTGGCGGTGACGGCGACGAACCAGTCGGTGACGGGGCTGACCGAGGGCCAGACCTATTACTTCCGCGTGCGCGCGACCAACGCGTACTGCACGAGCGTCAATTCCGCCACGGGCACGGTCACGCTGAACAGCAAGCCCGGCATCGGGGTGGGCCCGGCGCTGACGGTGTACGGCGTGGTCGGGTCCACGCCGACGAGCCACACCTTCGCCGTGACGAACGTCGGCGGCGGGGCGCTGTCCTACGTGCTCTCGACCAACGCGAGCTGGCTGACCGTGCGGCCGCTGACGGGCAGCAGCCTGGCGAACGGCGCGAGCAAGGTCCACACGAACTTCTTCAGCGCGACGGGCCTGTCGGCGGGGTCCTACTACGGCACGAACACGGTGACCAACACCGGCGCGGGCAACGACGCGGCGACGAACAGCCCGCAGGTCGTGCAGGCCGTGATGGTCCTGACGAACATCCCGGATCCTTCGGTGGCCACCGCCACGGCGGACGGCAAGACCCTGATGGACCTGGCGTGGACGAAGGACGCGACGTACGACGTGATGATCGTGCACCGGGCGGGGGCCGCCTCGACGGCGCCGACGCAGGGCACGACATATAACATTGGGGATTCGTGCGGCAGCGGCACGGTGATCTACAAGGGTTCGGGCTCGACGTTGGAGCACATGGTCGCGTCCGGCACGGAGCATCACTACGCGTTCTACTCCGTGAACAACAACCACTACTCCGCGGGCCTGACGGATTCCGAGACGACGTCGCAGTTTGCCCCGCAGGAGATCGTGGACACGTTCTCCTACACCAACGGCACGACGCTGGCGAACTGCGCGGGCAGCAATGACTGGAGCGGGGCGTGGTCGGGCAATACGGGCTGGTTCACGAACCACGCGGGCAGCTTCTCGGCGCAGGCCGACTACCCGGCGCCGACAGGCAACAAGGTCGTGGTGGTGCCCTCGAACAACGCGGGGTTGGCGGTCACGCGCAGCTTCGCCGCGCTGACCGGTGGCAAGGTGTACGCGGCGTACATCATGAACTTCACGTGGTCCGGCGACCAGAAATGGTCGGGCGCCAGCCTGATGCACGGGTCGACGGAAAAGATCTTCTTCGGCGAGTGCTGGGGCGCGAGCGCCACGCTGGGCGTCCATACCGCGGTCAGCACCAAGAAACTGGATTACGGGTCGGGCCAGGACTACGTCATCATCATGCGGTACGATTTCTCGACGGACGATGCCCACGCCAAGGCGTACAAGATCGGGACCGATACCGTGCCGGACACCGAGCCGGGTTCGTGGGACGCCGAGTACCTGAACGTCGGCAGCGTCACGCAGATCGACGGCATCCGGCTGGCCGCGGGCGCGTCGGAGGGGTACGGCACGCCGGGCGTGGTGTACTTCGACGAGGTGCGCGTGGCGACGAACTGGAACGAGTTGCTGGCCATCGTCCCGACGAAACCGGACGACCCGGCGGCCGTCTCGGCGACGGCGGACGGCAACGAGATGGTCCGCCTGGGCTGGACCAAGAACGGGGCGGGCAACGGCATCATGGTCTTGTACAAGACCAGCGCCATCGCGACCGACCCGACGGACGGGACGACCTACAGCCTGAACGACACGATTGACGGCGCGACGGTCATCTACAAGGGGACCGGCGACGGCGTGGAGCACGTGGTCGGGGCAGGATCGAGCGTGTACTACAAGTTCTACTCGTACAACACGGCCAATTACTATTCCGATTCCGACAGCTCGACGGCGAACCTGTCGATGGGCAGTTACCAGTCGTCCGAGATTGTCAACCCGTTCTCGTACACGAACGGCACCGGGTTCGGCACCTCGATGAAGGGCGGCCAGGGCTTCGGGAACAACTACTGGGCGAACACCGGCGCCAACGGGAGCTGGGGCGCGAGGACCAACTCGCCGACGGCGGAAGCGGCCGTGATGCCGCGGTTCGTGAACATCGAGGGCTACACCGACATGGCGGGCAACCTGGGCCGGGTGACGGGCCTGGCCGACGGGCAGAGCGCCAGCGCCGACCGCACCCTGGATGCGGGCAACTACATCAGCAGCGGCCAGATCTACGTGGCCTTCATGATGGCCTACCAGTATTTCGGCTCCAACAAGTGGGCCGGGTTGAGCCTCATGAACGGCACGACGGAGAAGGCTTTCCTTGGCAAGGCCAGCGGCAACAACTGGCATACCCTGGGCATCGCGGCCGGGGGCAGCACCTGGTGGTCCGCGTACGATTTACTGCCGTTCGGCGGCGGGGCCGAGGCCCATACCGGCAATGTGTACCTGGTGCTCGGCAAGTACGACTTCCATACCCAGACGCTCCAGGCCAAGGCCTTCAACCTGCCCACGGCCAACTTCCCGGCCGAGGAGCCGACGAGCTGGGACGTCAGCCAGACGCTGGGGACGGGCATCGACCAGATCACCCGGATCCGGCTCAATGTCGGCGCCAACAACGGCAACATCGGCGACGTGTACTTCGACGAGATCCGGCTGGCGACGAACTGGTCGCAACTGGCGGGCGTCACCTGCCCGACCTGGATCGGCAGCAACAACGTGCCGGTGGCCGTGACCAACCTCGGCAACTCTCTGCTGTTCGAGTGCCAGACCTGGCCGATCGGCGTCGGCCAGAGCGTGGACCTGCAGGTGCGCTGGACCGACCAGACGACCTCGACCTACGCGATGGCCTGGTCGTCGAACCACAACAATAACAGCTGGTGGAACTACACCGCGCAGATGACGAAGACCGGCGTGCACGACTTCGTGTACCTCTCCTACGGCGGGAACTGCAGCGTCATCAGCACCAACCCGTCCGGCGGCGTGACGGCCAACTTCCTGGTCGGCCCGAGCCCCGCGACGGCCACCCGCGACGCGGTGAACACCAACAGCCAGATCAACCTGGCGTGGACCAAGAACGCGGCGGGCCACGACGTGCTGATCGTCCGGAACACGGCGGACAGCTTCACCGACCCGACGCCCGGCCAGGCCTACTACGCGAGCGATTCGATTGGCTCGGGCACGGTGGTCTACCGCGGCAGCGGGACGAGCTTAAACGACACCGGCCTGGCGTCCTCGCAGACGTACTACTACCGGTTCTATTCCGAGAACTACAGCTACTACTCCACCGGGCGGCTGGCGAGCGCCTCGACCCTGGGCGGCAGCCAGATCATCACGGTGGACGGCAATCCGGCCGACTGGCTGGGCAGCGCCGGGACAGTGTACAACTCGGCGACCGTCTCGCGCAACGAGTATATCTGGAAGGACAAGCCCTACGAAGAGCGGCGGGACATCGCGACCACGACTAACGCCGACATCCGCGAGGTGCGCATCTTCGCCGACACGACCAACGTGTACTTCCTGGTCAAGTACAACGACGTGACCGATGTCCAGCACCCGTATATTCACGTCGGCCTGGACACGCGGCGGTCGTCGGCCAGCGCCGCGATGAACTGGATAGGCGACGATGCCGGAACCTACTATGGCGGCGGGTACTTCGCCGGCGGCCAGGCCGCCGTGCATTACGCGCAGCGCAACATCACGGTGCACCGCGCCGGCGGCGCCATGGAGGTGGAAGTGTATGCCGACGACGGCGGCACGTGGTACGAGCCGCCCGCGGGGTCGGCGGCGGCGGCCAGCGCGACGTACAACGCGATGGAGTTCTGGATCAACAGGGCGGACCTGCTGGTCAGCAGCCCCGTGACCGCCCGGTTCACGGTCGCCAGCTTCGTGAACAGCGACACGTGGGCCAACGAGGGCGACGCGACGGTGCAGATCCTCGCGGGCACGCCGGACGCCGTGGACTCGGTCTCCATCGCGCCGGAACAGGTCAACGACGGCGACTTGTCCCAGAGGGCCTGGCAGGAGGACGTCAGCGACAACAACATCGACTTCTGGTTCGATGTCGTCTTCGACGCCAACGGGGTGGTCGCCAATACCATCCCGACCACGCCCGTCATCAGTTCGCCAACCAACAACCAGGCGGTGTCGGCCAACCCGACCTTGTCGTGGGCCGCTTCGTCGGACAGCGACGGCGAGGTCACCGGCTACTTCCTCGAGGTCGGCACCAACGAGACGCTGAACGGCGAGGGCGGCACGACGGAGAACGGCTCGATCGCCCTCCGCGTGAACCTGCCGGCGACGCAAACCAGCTACACGCTGTCCACTTCGGTGACGCAGTACTGGTGGCGCGTGCGGGCGCGCGACACGGCCGGGGCGCTCTCCGGCGGCGCGATCACCATGTTCCGGATCGGCGGCAAGGGGGACATCACGGGGCCGCTGCACACCCTGGTGTACATCGGCACGAACCTTACGGGCTATCTCGCCGGCGATTTCGACGCGCACATCGCCAAGTACGGACCGATCCAGTCCATCACCGACGCCGAGATCCAGCAGGCGGACAACAAGATCGGGTTCGCCCTCAAGATCGAGGATCCGAGCGGTGTGTACGCGACGAACAAGCAGCACTCCGGCGGACCCAGCCCGGGCGCCTTCACGTGGAACATCGTGTCCGACGACGGCCGCGTGTCGCCGAACTGGGACGTGTTCCGCCTCTACCCGGACGGGTCCTCGAACGAGCTGGGGTACGACGCCGTGTTCTACGCCAGCAACATCGCCGCGTCGGCGGGGAACTCCTCGCCGTGTATCACGGCCTGGGTGGACAGAGCCTTCACCATCTCGAGCTACGACGAGACGATCGAGTACTACCTGACCGTCAGCTCGGAGGACGGCTGCACGGAGAACGGGAGCTGGGCGGGCTATGGCACCTGGAACAGCTTCGGCGCCCCGGCGGCGACCTATGGGGGGTATGCCGAGGACGGGCCGAACACGGCCCGCAACGTCAGCACCAACGAGCTGATCCGGATCAACGTCGCGGACGACGACAGCCAGCCGCCCGCGGCCGCCACCGGGGCGGGCTGGGCGAGCAGCCGCTCGATGATCGCCTCCAACGATGCGGCCGTGTTGAGCGCCTCCGGCACGGGCCAGGCGGTGATCTTTACGGGCACGGACGGCGGCCTGGTCGGCAAGCCCCTGACGCTGTCCTTCAACGCCTACGATTACTACAGCGGGCTCCAGGTCAGCGACGAGGGCTCGGCGACCACGAACACCTCGCTCTCCGTGGGCTCGGCGAGCTGGATCACGAACAACATCGAGAACTTCGACGCTTCGCGCAGCGACCTGGCGGACACGACCGAGGACACCACGATCCTGTCCTGGCACTGGAACTCGCTGGCCTTCGGCGACATGACGGGCCTGTGGGGCGGCGACGGGTCCGGCACGACCGGCGAGCAGAACCCCGTGATGCTGACGCTGCGCGACACCGATACGGATCGCACGAACGACGCCAGCATCGCCTCCAATGTGGTCTTCGGCTACATCCAGGTCACCGACGATGATGCCGTGGATCCCGTCCATAGCGAGTTGACCATCGACGGCGTCGGCGCCACCGGCAGCACCAACCTGCTGCCCGGCAACATCGCCATCGTCGGCGTCAACGGCGGACCGGCCACCGGTATCGAAACCTTCTCCTTCGTCGTCCTGGCGCCGTTCCCGGCGGGCACGATCGTCCACTTTGTGGATTGCGGGTGGGCGGACAACGCGGGGACCAACTGGCACCGCAACAGCGAGTTCCACACGAACAAGTGGATCGCGACGGGCGATGCGGATGTCGGGCAGGTGTTCGAACTGGGCCTGCAGGACATCAACTCGGGCGGCGACCAGGTCACGGTGTACCAATACAATGGCGCATACGCGGCGTCCAACGATCCCGATCGCGTCACGTTCCTGTACGCCATCAACATGACCACGAACAAGAACGTGGTGGATGGATGGAACGTGCCGCCCGTGCCGGATGACAACAAGCACTCGGCGCTGTATCGCGGCCTGACCAACGGCGTCACCGCCGTCAGCATCATGGACGCCGGTTCGGTGAACGTGCTCTACACCGGGCGAGTTTCCGGCACCGCGTCGGAGATCCTTGCCGACATCAGCAATTCCAACAAGTGGCAGATTTTTGCGGCAAACACGGACATCGACCTGACCGACTTCACCTTCAACATCACCGGCCAGGGCGGCATGGATTGGGAGGTCCCGTCATTGACGGATGCCCAGGTGTCCACCGGCGGGTACACCGTGTTGAGCATGGTGCTGGACGCGGGCGCCGGCCTGCTGGCGACGAACAACGCCTATGCCGCGGCGCCGTTCTTCAAGCTGTACAACACCACGGGCGGCGTGGTGGTCACGAACTGGTTCCCCACCGCCTTCACCAACGGCGCGACCGCGACGCAAACGCTGACGGTGGCCGCCAGCACCGGACGGTGGGACATCATCACCATCGGCTCTTACAGCGCCGTGGTCTACGTGGCGGACAACGACTTCGACCGGGACAACGACTGGCGGACCAGTTCGTTGAGCCTGCCCCTGGTCGTCGTGGACGACGACGGCGACGCGCCGCTGTTCACGAACCTGACGGCCCTCGGCACGGGGACCGGGCTGATCGAGGGCGGCACGATCGTGTACTACGACTTCGACATCCCCATCGACGAGTCGACGTACACGTTCACCACGAACGCCGACACCGTGATGAACGGGCTGACGGCCGGCGCCTTCCTGGGGTCGGACGGCGCGGTGCCGCAGGGCACGGGCAATCCGGGCTACGCGGCCAACACCAGCAAGTGGTACCAGGCCTACCAGTACTACGAATTCACGCTGACGGTGCAGTCCGGGTTTGCGCTGGGCGTGACCAACGTGTCGTTCCAGGACAACCGCTCCAGCACCGGGCCGACCGATTGGTACGTGTTGTACAGCGGGGACAGTTACGCCGCGCCGCTGGCCAGCGGGAACCACGCGGACACGAGCTGGAAGATAAACAGTTCGACGCTTAACCTGTCTGGCCTGGAGGGTTCGGTGACCTTCCGGCTGCACGCGACCAACTCGACCGGCAGCACCGGCACCTGGCGCGTGGACCACGTACGCCTCCAGGGCACCCTGACCCCGCTGCCGGGCTCCGGCCTGGTGAGCGACCAGGACCTGAACCAGGGGACGCTCGCCATCACCGCGAAGGTCACGGACGTCACCAGCGGCACGGCCACCAACTGGTTCGAGGTCCTGACGCCGGCGGGCGCGTCGCTGTTCAGCCACCGGGGCTTCAATATCGGCCCGACCACGCCCGGCCAGAGCCTGGATATTTGGACCAACCTCTACGCCACCAACCTCGTTGCCTCGTTTAATGACATCGTGCTGGGCGTGCACACGGCCATGATCTACACGGCGGACGCGGATCGCGACCGGGCGGACGACTCGATGTCCTACACCCAGGTGATCGCGATCACCGTCATCGACGACGACACCAACCCGCCGACCGCCGGGACGATCTTCCAGACCACGACCGTGCCGTTCCCGAACCCGCACCTGCACGGGCCGATGGTGCTGTTCCGGGCCGCGACCAACGCCGCGGCGGCGGGCGTCTCGACCAACCGACGGTGGAGCCTGAACGACCGTATGATGCGCAATGACGGCGGCACCAACACGGCCTACCTGCACATCAATCTCTATGACGAGAGCGGGTATCACCGCAGCGGGAGCGAGGCGCTGTCGAACCTGGCCCTGACCATCGAGGGCTTCATCACGAACGACGTCTCGTACTTGAGCCTGGCGACGAGCAGCGCGAACACGACGAACAATCCCGCGGCTACGAACGTGTATGTCTTCTCGTCCTTCGGGGACATGAGCTTCGTGGGCACGACGAGCAAGGTCACGATCAGCGTGTCCGACACGGACAAGGACCGCCTGGATGACGCCTCGGTTCTGACGGCCTACCAGGTCGGATACATCGCCTGGAAGGACAACGACCCGTTGCCGGCGATCCTGCAGTTCCCGACCAACGCGAACACGAACGCGCTAGCCGTCCTGCTGGGGCCGAGCCCGGGCAGCCCGACCTCGAACCTGTGGACATACTCGGATCATCCGGAGGACGCCTCCAACCAGGTGTACGCCGTGTCCGACGGCGAACTGGCCGGGGTCTCCGGGGCCAGCCAGTTGATGCTCGGCTTCCACAGCTACGACCTGGGCGACGACAACGTCCTGGGCCTGCAGCGCGGAACTGCGGCCACGGAGGAGCTCGATGGGCGCACCCAGACGAACACGCACATCAGCATCGGGTCGGTGATCGCCAGCAACACGGCGAATTACAGTTCGGGCTGGAGTTCGTCCATCGGCGAGACCCGTATCGCCGCCCAGAACCCGACCAGCTACTGGGCGTTCTCGTCGTTGACGTCGAACCAGGTCCAGGGTCTGTGGGACGCCGGCGGGCAGAGCAACGCCATCGTGTTGCATGCGGTGGACTCGGACAACGACCGGGGCGGCGACCAGGCCCGGACGAACCTGAACCTCGGCTGGCTGGTGGTGTACGACGACGACACCACCGCGCCGACCGCGCCGTCGGGCCTGACGGTCAGCCCGGCCGGGTGGACCAACGTCAACTCGTTCACCGTCAACTTCACGGCTTCGGACGACGCTTCCGGGATCCTGCACTACCGGTACGAAACGAACGGGGTGCCGGCGACGCTGACGAACGGCGTCGAGGTGGCCAGCGGCGGGACCGTGGCCTCCGCCGAGGGCGAAGTCACCAACCGGCTGTTTGCGGTGGACAACGACCACGACCGGGCGTTCGACGGGCAGATGAGCGCGACGGCGGACTTCATCACCCGCCTCGACCTGACGGCGCCGCCGAAGGTCACGGGCCTCGTGACGAACGAGGGGCCCGATCCGACCAGCGAAGTCATCCTCCAGTGGCAGACCTCCGGCATGAGCCCGGGCGACCGGGCCGGCGACGGCGCGCCGCTGTCCCCGTGGGCCACGTACCGCATCTATTACACGGAGGATGGCAGCGAGCCCGACACCTCCGATCCCTATGTCGACGGAGCGAGCATCGAAACCCTGACCAACATGTCGATCGACACCGTGACGATCTCGAACCTGATCTTCGGCACGGAGTACGGGTTCCGCATCGCGGGCCGGGACCGGGCCGGCAACGAGGGCGAGTTGTCGGATCCCGTGTTCATCGTGCTGCCGGGCTTCATCGTCACGCAGGGCCTGGTGAAGGTCACCGAGGGGCAGATCCAGTACTCGGAGATCTACTGGAAGGCGGCCACCAACACGCAGGGCGGCGTGACCCGCGAGTACGACCTGCTCTGGGTGGATGCCGCGACCTTCTCTGACAGCTTGTCGAACCAGTGGCGGTTCCTGCAGCGGGGATACACCAACTCGCTGACCGACACGGGTGACGTGTCGCGCACGGCGCCGATGTTACTGGGCGGCAACATGCGGTTCTACCGCGCGGCCTCGAAGGATCGGTGGAAGCTCACCAACGACCTGGGCCAGGTCCAGACCCGCGTCGCCAGCGAGGAGGTCTACGGCCTGCGCACCCTGCTCGTGTATCCCGGCCAGAACTGGGTCGCGCTGCCGGTGATACCGGATACCAACTCTCTGCAGCAGATCCTGGGACATAATATGCCGGGCGGCACGCAGTACACCGATCCGAACAGCACCATCGTGAGCTGGTACAGTCGCGGGATCACCAACGATAATTCGGGAACCGTGCTGAAGGAAGTCTGGCTGCTGGACTCCGGCACCTACAAGCAGTGGCTGACGGGCTCGGGCTGGGGCGGCGTGAACCAGCCGGCGGATCATCTGCCTCTCGAATACACCGACGGGTTTGCGGTGAATATCCCCGAGACCGAAGAGGATCCCTATGTCATGATGTTCATCGGGCGGATCCCGACGAACAGCCAGACGCAGGTCATCCATCCGAACTACTCGTACAACCTGGTGAGCATGCGCCTGCCCGCGACGCTCCATCCGAGCCAGATGAACCTGATCGCATCCGGGTTCAAGGGCGGCGCGGTATCCACCCAGTCGGACCGCCTGCGCAAACTGAACCGCGCGCAACAGGGCGTGGGGCAGGACGTATGGTACCGGACGACGGACCAGACGTGGCGGTATGCCGGCGGCGGGCTGGCCTCGGACTTCACTATCTCGCCGGACGACGGGTTCCTGATCTACACGCGCAAGTCCACGACGGAGTGGATCTGGACGAACGTCCCGCCGTATACCCCGCCGACGAGGCTGATGAGCCCGTAGCGCGGAACGGACGGTGTGGAGGCGGGCCGAGCGGCCCGCCTCCTTTTTTTCATTTACGGGCTGGCGCGAGGTAACGACATCCACCATACTGTGCCCGGCGGGAATGCCGGAGGCCGGACATGTCGAAAACCAGGCGCATCCACTTCGAAATCGGTACGAGCGTGCCCCTGCCGGCAGGGGAGCAGGTCTTCATCGCCGGCAGCGCGCCGGAACTGGGGCAATGGGAGCCGGACGGCTTCCCGCTGACCCGCGCGTCGGACGCCCTCTGGATCGGCACGGCCGTGTGCGCCGCGGACCGTCCCGTCGAATTCAAGATCACCCGCGGCCGCTGGGAGGCCGAGGAGGTCCGGGCGGACGGGAGCGTGCCGCCGAACCGGCGGCTGGCGCGCGGCGGGGACGCCGAGGTGCGGTCCGCGGTCGTCCGGTGGAAGGACACTGCCCGCGGGCCGGCGCCGAAGATCGCCGGCGATTTTCGCGTTCACGAGGGCGTTCACTCGGCGTATCTCCGGTTCGACCGGACCGTGATCGTCTGGCTGCCCCCGTCCTACGGGAAGCAGCCGGACCGCCGCTATCCCGTCTGCTACCTCCAGGACGGCCAGCAGGTGTTCGATCCGCAGACGTCGACCTTCAACCAGGACTGGGGCGTGGACGAGTGGTGCACGCGGCTCATGGCGGACGGGTCCATGCAGGAGATCATCGCCGTGGCGGTGTATTCCACCTCCGACCGCGAGCTGGAGTACAATCCGTCCCTGGCCGGTGCCGCCTATGCGCGGTTCCTGGTCGAGGAACTGAAGCCGTGGGTGGACCGGGAATACCGGACGAAGCCGGACGCGGGATCGACCTCCGTCGCCGGCGCCTCGCTCGGCGCGACGATCGCTTTCTATCTCGCCTGGAGCCGGCCCGATGTCTTCTCCGCCGCGGCCTGCCTGTCGCCGGCCTTCCGCATGCGCGGGGACAGTTTCTGCCTCGACCTTGTACGGGCCGCGGACCGTCTGCCGGAGATCCGGCTCTTCCTGTACTGCGGGCAGGGGGACACCCTGGAGAGGGAACTCGCCGAGGGGATGGCCGAGATGGTGTCCCTGCTCAAGGCCCGGGAGTTGGAGCCGGGGCCGCGGCTGGCGGTGGTGGAGGATCTCGCGGGGCAGCATCACGAGGCGGCCTGGGCGCGGCATACCGGCGAATGGCTGCGTTTCCTGCACGGTGAACGCTAGCGTCATGTTCCGGAAGTACAGTGGCCTGGAGACCGCCCCCTGCCGGCTTGCCCGGCAGGCGCGGGAGGTTGGCGGAAACCGCGCCGGGCGCGGCTTTGCCGCTCCTTGTTCACCCGGCTTCGCTGAAACGCTTCGCCGGGGCAAGCCGGCGGGACAAGCCCGCCGGGGTTCCTGTGCAGGACACGAGGAGGAGGCGTTTCCATGCCCGGCTTGAAAAGAGGAAGGAGTCGGGTCGGCGGGCCGCTGGGCCGCATTGCCTTCTGGCAATTCATGGCCTTCGTGATGCTCGTGGCCCTGATCTGGGCGGACGCCGTGCTGGATCTGCCCACCCTGCTTTTCCGGCTGCCCCAGTCCCGGTTCAACTGGTACCGTGCCTGCATCCTGACGGCCAGCGTGATCGTGGTCGGGTTCATCACGATCGCCCACGCGTACGTGCAGCAGAAAAAGGCGCTCAAGGGACTGATCAAGATCTGCTCCTATTGCCACCGGGTGCAGGTGGATGAACAGGCTTGGCGCCGGATGGAGGAGTTCGTGGAGGCCCGCACGCTGGCCGAGTTCACCCACGGCGTTTGCCCGAGCTGCTACCAGCGCGTCATCGAGGGGCTTTCCGACAAGAAGGCCGCGGAGGCGCCCCCCGAGTCGGCCTGAAGTCGCGCGCAAGGGAACGGATCGCCTTTGCCGTCGCGGCTCGCGTGGAAGCTCGCCTCCAGTCGGGCGCATCGTATAGCCGTTTCATGGAGGGCGAGCGTCCCGCGAGCCGAAGGAGCGCGGGCGTATACAGGGGATGTCCGCATGAGCGCCGTTCTTGCGCACGGATTTGGGGCCGGACTGAAGACTGTCGCGGTGCGATCAAAGTTTCCGGCTGTGCGGTCAAAGTTTCCGTTTTGAGGGGGGGGTACTGGCGGGCCAGAGCAGTTCATGGTTAGATGAGAGGGTGTGAAGCAGGATAGGGCTCTGCGGGA
>JAGNIJ010000030.1 GCA_018001225.1 Kiritimatiellia bacterium
GGCGTAGAGATCAGCACGGCCCAGCCAAGGGTCTGCCCGATGGTGGGCCGAAGGACGTAATGCCACACGTCCGGCGGGATGCTCGCGGCCTCGTCCACCACGATCCCCTGGAACCCATAGCCGCGGATGTTGTCCGGGTTGTCCGCGCTCAAGAACCAGATCCGCACCGGGCCGTGAAGGCCGCGGAACTCTACGCGCGTGGGGGTCCGCCCCGCGACGGTGACGAAGCCCTCGGCGATCTGCCGGAACGCTTCTATTCCCCGCTCGGTAACGTTGTAGGTCGGGGCGATCCAGCCGTAGTCGCCTGCCCGCTCGGTTCCGCCCCGGTCGAGCAGCTCGCCGGCAAGGCACAGGGTCTTTCCGAATCGCCGGCCACAGCAGACGGTGCGGAACCGGTATCCTCGGGCTCGATGGATTTCAAACTGGGCGGCGTGGGGGCGATAGTTAAGAGTGACTGCCATTGGATGATCCCTTCCGCGTCGATGCGAAGACGCGTTTCGTTGGGCAGCAGCGGCATGATGATCTGGCGAAAGAACCGCACCGGCGATTTCTTGAAGTACGTGACCAGGGCATTTTCGAGATCGGCTTGGAGATCCTCGCGGGCCAGAATGCGGTCAAGCGTGAGCAGAGCCGTGATCCGCCCGCCATAGGAGCCTTTCGGCCGACCAGGACCCGGCAGATTGTGGAAGTTATTCATACCGAAAAAAACTATGCTATCGTTATATATTTGTCAAGTAATATCTGTGGTGCCGCCCCCAAGGTCCGCCATGACCGCCGCCCCGTTGCGGGGGCCGCAAGCCCGGAGGGCGGGCGGGGAGCGCCGGTCGCCCATAAAAGGAACAGTTGGCGGCGTCAGCTTGCTGACCCGGTATCTGTTCCTGGCGGCCGGCAGAAAGGGGCGGCGCACCATGGCGGGCGCGGATCGCGCGGAGGCCAGCGAGGGCGGCGTTCCTGGAGGGCAAGCGCCCAAAGCAGTCCGTGGAGAACGACAGATCGAACACGGTCTGCGACGGCGCGACAAAGACGGCCCAGGCCATGAAGTCGAGCCTCCTGGCGGCGGCGGACACGTGGAGCAGCGCGTAGGCGGGGCGGTGGTCGTGGGCGAAGACCGGAGCGGCACCGCGAACGCGGGGCACCACGTACGTGAAGCGAGCGTGGTAGCGGAGTCCCGATGCTGCATCGGGATAGAACGCCGACATGCCGGAGCGGGCGACACAGGGTCCGACGCGACTTGATGGTCGGGATCAGGCCGGCCGGCTCCCGCCCTGGGCGGGACAAGCCGAAAGCCTGCCCCGCGTTGCGCGGGGCCAGCCGCACTCGCGTTCCCGCCGGAGGCGGGCAAGTCCCGTAGCGCGAGCCCGGCCGCGATGGTGCGCCGTGTGGGGGAACTCTTTCCCCCACCTCATCCGCGGAGGCCGGAAGCGGCAGGCCGCAAAAAGCGAAGGACCGAGTCGCGAGGTCCGTTTTGCGGCCGGTCGCTGGAGGCCGACCAACGCGCCTCCCCCTCGAGGGGGAACGGCGCAAGGGGTGGTTAAGCGTCGGGCGCCTCTGCCGGACGCGGAAACCCCATCGGGGCGCGACCGAACCCGCCCTGAAAAACAACCCGACAGGGCGGCCTGCCGCGGGCCGTCGGCGCCTCAGCGCCGATTGTGGGCGGGTTCGCTTAGGTAGTCGCGTCGCGTGTTCCCCCGGAAGGTTCCCCAAGACAGTACCGCATTGAAATGGGGGCGAAGGGAGGGGTTTGGGGAACCGCTAGGGGGAAAACGCGATTTCCGCTTCCGTGCAGAGGCGCCCGACGCGCTACATCCCCCGCCGCGGGGGCTTGGGGGTTTCCGCGCGAAAAGTCCGCGGGGCTTCGGGCGTGGCGATGAATTGCGCGAGGGTTGTATAGGTGCGCGCAAGAAGGGCCGCGGGCTTTCGCGCGTCCGCGACCGACGTCCAGGAGGGCGCGTCCTTACGGCGAGCGGCCCAGCGAGCCGGGGTACTGGCGGCATTCGCACCACCACGCACAGAACGACGATAGAGCAGGTGGCTATCCCGGTCCCGCTTTCGCCTTGGCCTTATCCATCAAACGGTCGAAATCGTCCCGCAGCAACGCTGACTTCGCCACAGCGACGAAGGCCTTTGCAACGGCGATCTCGAGCCGGCCCTGCTTCAGCCGCGCGTTGACCTCGCCCAAGACCTTTCGGATCTCTTCGCGCTCGCGGGTGAGGTGCTTGTCCTTGTCTTGGGCTCGGACCTGCCAGGCGCGGTCGCGGGGGCGGCCCTCCTCGTGGGCCCGGACGTTGGCCTCGTGGACCTGGGTCTTGATCTCTCGCTTGATCTGGTCGATTTCGTTAATGCGCTGGATCAGAAGCTCGCGCAGGTCCTCGTCGGGCAGGCCCTCGGGGATCGTCCAAGGCTCATGGTCTTCGCGGTAACGGGGCTTCGGTGGCCGGGGCGGCCGCGGTTTCCGTGGCTGGTGCAGATGGCGTTCGTTGCTCGGCATGGCTTCAGTTCTCCCAATCAGTGGTGAAATTTCAGGCAAACGGCGCGGCTTGTCAACAGGCCTCGGCAGTTGCAGGGCGGGCCGCGGCCGGGTAGCGGCGGAACGGCCAGCGGAACAGGGCGATCCGCTTATCCGGCCGCCCGATGATCGTGGCCCTGTGCCCGGCACGGGTGAAGCGCCAGCGCTCCAACTCGAGCCAGATGCCGAAGGGCATGGGGCCGCGGGCTGTTTCGACGAGTTCGTCCGGCTGGTGCCAGACCGTAACTTGGATCTTCTTTTTCATCTGAGTCCTCTATCGGGTGGGCGAACGAACAGCAGCCCTTCCCCTAAAGGGGAAAGGGGCTGTTCGTTCGGGGGTGGTGTTGTTCGTTCGCGAACATGTTCGGCTAGATAGCATCTGGTTAATAGTGAACATGTTAAAAGGGAATCTCCCGTTGAACGGGACGAACATGCTCGCCAGTGAACTCAAGAATGCCGTGTTCGATCGCACTGGCCGTCTTGCCGGTGATCCATCGGCGGCGAGTGACACCCAGGGCGTCGTCCGTAGCCGCCTCGGTGATGCCCATCTCCTTGGCACGACGCATGACCTCGGCCGGCGGAAGCCCGGCCTCCCGCTCGGTATCCGTCTTGAACACCTCCGGGAGGCGCCTGTAGCCCTCCTGGGCGCCCTTTTGGTTGAGGCTCTGGACCTCGGCAAGGTCCGGTTCACGCCAGTAAATCTTGCCCGGCTCACGGGCGTGGGCGATGAACCGGTCGAGCGTGGGCTTATCGTCGGCATCGCGCCACCCAAGCCGGCCGCCACGCTTGGCGACGGTCAGGAGGTAGATGCCGGGGATTTGCGTCCTCTGCAGGCCGATCACTGCCCGAGCCCAGTTGGCCCACTCCGCGGAACCGGCTCCGAGGTACGCGAAGTCGCTCCCCTGCCAGGTATCCTTCTTGTCCTTCCCACGGAGGGGCTTGTTCGTGTGATGGGATAGAAGAAGGCAGACCCCAGTATCCATCAGAACCGGGTTGATTTGGTTGCGGAGCCAGAGGGAAACGTCCTTCTGGCTCGATGCGTCTGCGCCAAGGTACGAGAAAGCCGGGTCCACCAGGATAAAGTCAGGCTGATACTGCGCCGCGATCTCCCGGAGCAGGGAGGCGAAGTCGGCCCCGGTCCGGGTGGTTTCGCGGAAAAATACGAGGTTGGCATGGATGAGGGCAATGTCCGCCGCCGCCAGCGGCTCCACCCCCGCACCTCCGGCTTCAAGGGAGTAGAAGACCCCCTGGAAGGATTCAGCGAGGTCGCCCTCGTCGTTTTCCGCCTGAACGATGACCACTTTCATAGGCCGGGCAAAGCGCATACCGAACAGATCTCGCTTCACGGTGGCGTGAATGGCGAACTGCATCAGGAACGATGATTTCCCGACGCCGGTAGGCCCGGCGATCAGGACAGAACCACCCTTACAGAGATACCGGCGCGGAATCAGTTCCCCAGGGTCAGCGTCGGGCTTGAAGTCGAGAAGCTGAGCCGGCGTAATCGGGACCGGAAGCCTGGGCCGGTTCTCGTCCTGCCAGGCGCGGAAGGCTTCAGGCTCATGCCGGAGGAATTCGAGAAGGATTTCGTTGGCGTCCATGGCTCAAAGAACCTTGGGGTTGAAGTACAGGATGTCCTGGCGTTTGCCGTTCTCGCGGCGCCCGCCGGGCATGCGGACAAGCTTGGACCGGTCCCACAGCGAACGATCAGCGCCGATATACACGGCCAGCTCGAAGAACCTTTGCTTGAGAAAGGCCGGAAGCTTACGGGCGGAAAACCAACCGTGGATGGACTTGCCGCCGGAATAGACGGCCATGACCAAAGGCATAAAGGCCATATTCAGACTGGATAGTACGGCGACCTGATCCTCCAACGGTTCGCCCTGGTCGAATTCCACAACGAGGTAGCGGCGATCTTCCAGGGTGCAGGCGTTGTCCAGGCTGCGGGCTGATTCACGGCCCAGGACCGTCTTGCCCGTGGCCGCGCGCATGGGATTGGCGACGATGTAGGCCATGGCGGAAGCGACCGGCAGGACGGATTCGAGGGGCTGGGTTATTGCATGGAAAGGATCGGGGGCTATGCAAACCAATTCGCCCGGCTTATAGAGCCGGGGCAGAACGTCTTCGGAAGTCAGCCCTATGGGGACAGGTTTAAAAAGCGGCGTGGTATAGGCTCGGTCACGACGTTCTTCATGGTCAGGGTCCGGCCACTTGATTGACGGTTCGATGGGCAAATCGGCTTCAATCTTCGCGACGGCTTCGACGATCTCGCTTTCGAAATCTCGGTCATTCCATCCGTATTCATCCGCAAGACGGCAGAGAAAGCGCCGTACGAAGTCCGGGTTGAAGTTTTTCAGGAGCCCGGAGGCAACACGGAAAAGCCAGATATGGCGACCCTGGCCGGCTGCCGGAGGATGGGCCAAAAGTTCAGCCGTATGGCGACTATAGGGGAAAAGGCGGCTCATTTGCAGTACTCCTGGGCTTCAGTCGTTTCCACGGACAACGGCAGGGCTGCGGCCCACACAGGCGGCTGGCACATGATCCATGACACGGCGCGCGGATCAGCAAAGGGGCAATTGGCTTGGGCCTCGACCACAAGCTCGTCGTGGACGGAGAGGACGACACGGTAGCCGGCGTCGTGCAGCCGGAGCCAGGCGGCGGCCATAATGTCACGGGCGGTGGCCTGAACCTTGTTCTCGAGGAGCCGACCGCCGAAGATCTTCTCGCGGCGACCACCGCGGACCGTGGTGCAGGTCATCGTCTTGGCGTCCACGTTGAAGTAGCGGAGATAGCGCCCGGAAGGCAGATACATGAAGTAGGTGCCGCCATCATGGGCTCGGAAGTCCGATTCAAGCGTTCGCCACAGGCGGACGATCAAGGGGTTGGATTGCCGGTATTCCCGGACCACGCGTTCGGATTCGGCCAGGTCGAGTTCAATGCCGCCGAGGACCTTGGCAACTTGGACGAAGCGCGCGGGCCCGCAGCCGAAACCAAGCCCCAGGACCCTGGATTTCGCCAGGAAGTATGTTTTCGGGTCTTCTTTTTTCAGATCCTTTCCGCTCCACCCCATCGTCTTGACGGCATGAACTTGGTACACGCTCTGCCCGGACCGGATCGCTTCGAGGGCTTCTGTGTCGCCGGCCAAGAATAGGGTCACGCGGGCCTCGATCTGCGCGTAGTCGGCGATGATGAACTTGTGGCCGGACGCCGGGACTATTAACCGGCGGATGTCGACGCCCTCGCAGTCTGCACGGTTCAGGTTCTGGGCATTCCAGCCGTTGGAACCGGACCAGCGCCCGGTCTGGGTGGCGCCGAAGTAGAGAAGCTCGTAGGCCAGGCGGCCGTCGGGTTTGATCCGTGTCCGCATGGCCTCGAGAACGGTCTTTGCACGGTTGATGCGGCGATACATCTGCATGGTGCGGACCCAAGGGAATCGCCTGCCGTATTCAGCAGCCCATACGTCGAACTCGGCGCTGGTCTTGGCCGTGGACGGCGGGGCCGGGATGCCGGCGGCCTTGCAGGCGGCGGCAAGGGCGATGGGGCTTGTAGGGGCGTGAGTCTTCGACCAGGGGATCGCTTTCAGAGTTTCATCCAGCAACACGTCGAGCGTGACGATCGCCGAATTTAAGGCCGGGCGATTGATCGCAAGGCCGTAATCCCCCATGTCCATCGTCAGCTCGGACAGCCGCCGCTCGGACTCCGGCCAGCGGTGGGCGTGGTTGCGCCAGATGGCGTGGCAAGCCCCGGCATCGGCGCGAGCGTAATCGGACATCTCGTCGGACAGCGTCAATTGCCGGGAGTCCTGCCCCTTGGCCCGGCGCCGGGGGTTCTTGTCGAGATTGAGGCCGACAAGAGCGCGGGCCGCGCCGGCCAGATCGCGCGGGGCCTGGAGGTAGGCCGCAAGACTGGCGGTGCAGAGCCAACGGGAGGGAGCCACATCGGCCGGAATGATGCCCAGCTCCTGCAGCCGGCGGAATACCGCTCGATCGAACCCGGCGTTGTGGGAGATCCACAGCTTGCCGGAGATCGAGCGCCAGTCGAAGTCCTTCGGATGGCAGGCGCTGGACGTGGAACCATCGCACACCGCGACCAGGTAAGCGTTGAACCTCGGGTCGGCGCAATAGGCATGGTGGCCAAGCATGCGAACGGTGTAGGCCGCCGAGTACTCGGTCTCGAAGTCCACGGCGACAGCCGGTTCATGCGGCGGTGCGGCAGTCACGCGGGTCGTACCCCTTGAACGCCCGCCAGATTGCGCAGGCGTGGAGGAACGTTTCGTAGAGTTCAGGAAGATTTTCATGTTTGCAGACCTCCATCCGGCCGGGTTCGGTTGAGCTGATATAGACGTTGGCCGCCAAGACCTTGGGCAGGGCCTCGGGGCCATAATGGGCGGCGGCGTAGGCGGCGAGTTGCATACCCTGACCATCGTAGGGAGTGACCTTCTCGCCCGGCTTGGTCTTGCGGGTCTTCCAGTCGATGATCCCCTTCCCGTCCTTACCGAACGAGAAGAGCGCGTCCACGCGGCCAGCGTAGCCATCGGCCTTGTTGACCAAGACCAGCTCGCGGGCGGTGAACACGATGCCGGTCTTCTTCACCCATTCCGCAACGGGCAGGATGTAGGGCGCATATTGCGGATCGAAGGGCTCGCCGGACATGGCAAGATCGAGCGCCTCATGGATGCCGGACCCGAGATCCACCGCCGCCTCGACCTGGGCGAAGGCCGCGTCCATGACGCGCTGGGTCCAGTACTCGGGCGTCTCGGCGGGTTGGCGGGGGTTCTCGCCGGCGGCCAGGATCGCTTGCTTGATCTTCCAGGTTTCAAGCCCCGGCTTGGCAAAGATGCCGAGGACGGACGTGACGCTCGGGAAAAGGTGATGCACCTTCGCGTCCCGGATCGTGGTGGGCCGTGTGCCGCGATCGTCGTTACGAAACTGCTCGTGCGCCGGACGGCCGTCGGCGGTGTACCAGTGCGAGGCGGCAGGACTCTTACCTTTTGTCAGGATCGCCATGGTTGTTTCCTCCCGGGGCGGGAGCCCCCGCGGGCCCCCGCCCCTTGCTGTTGGTTCAGAACGGCAGTTCGTCATCCCCCTGGGCGGCGGGAGCGGCAGGAGCCGGAGGCGGCTGGCCGGGGACTGCGGGCTGGAACCCCTCGGGCACAGGGCTGATCGAGGCGATCCCCGAGAAGACCTGGCCGGGATTGCGCGTGGACGGGACGTGCTCCACGGTGATGAGGGCCTTCCGGCCCCTCATCTCCATGTAATCCCAACCCATCCTCGGCGGTTCGCCGAGCCAGGCCTTCAGGAACGCAAAGAGGCTGCTCTTTTCGTTCCCGCTGATGCGGAAGGAGCGGGAGGCGACCTTGTGCGCCTGGCCCGACTTGTCCCGGAACCCGAAGAGGAAGCCGGTCAAGTCAACCTTCTCCATCTCCTCGGACTGGAACTTCCGACGCTCGACGCCGAACACGTCTTTGACGTCGATGCAGGTGGCGATGAACGTCCCCTTCGGGGCGAGGTCGCCGGTCTCGAACATCTGCGCGGACTTGGGTGCTGTCAGTATGGCCATGACTGCTTCTCCTTATGGTTTGTGTTTGGCCTTCCTTCGTGGCGGTCTGCTACGAAGCCCGTTTCCCGAGCGCGTAGGTCAGCAGGCCCAGCGCGTCGGCGGTGGAAAGGGTGATCTTCAGGTGCGGGTAGCGGGCCTGCATGAGGCCCTTGATCGCGTTCTTGCGCTCGCGCTTGTCTTTCGGGAAGGCCCCGAGCGCCTTCATCCAGACGGTCGGCGAGACTTCGATAAGGGGGATCGAGAGCGCCATGATCGCGCCCTCCAGGAGCCCGCAGCCGCGGGCGAACTTGCAGGCGGCGGGGCCGCTGTTGCCGGGGACATAGCCGCCGGTCTTCTCCAGGTAGGCGGTGACATCACGGCCAGTGGCCTTGAGCATCCGCAGATGGTCAATGATGTCGCCGGCCGTGGGCGGCATGTCGGCGCTGTTAACGATGCCGTCGTCGTCCATCCAGGCGATGCCGCCGGATTGGCCGGGATCAATGGCGAGGATCACGATGCGCCCCCTTTCTGGACGTTCTTCCGGGGCCGGCCGCGGCGGGACTTGTAGGGGGTCATGCCCAGCTTGCCGGCGGCCAGCGCCTCGATGTCCGTGCGGCGGACGCGGTAGGACCCGGGGAAGAGCTCGATCTTCGTGATTTTACCCGACTGAAGCACACGCCAGAGCGTGGGCCGGCTTACTCCGAGAAACTCCGCCGCCACGCCCATTCCGAGCAGGAGCGGCCCGATGGCAGGATCCTCGGCCGTTTGAATCGGTTCACCACGCAGGACCTTGAGCGCGGTTTCCTTATGCTCCTCGCTGGCCGTCAGCAGGGCCTGCAAGATACTGTTCGTCAGTTCGCTGTTCATCCCCCACCCCAGTTCGGATCAGGTTTTCACCCTATGGGCGTTTGCCACACGAGCCGGGGGATGACGTGGCGTGGTGTGGCGGCGAACAAACGGCGCAGGAACGGATTAAGAAAAGAGGCGTGGGAAGCGTGGCGGCGTGGGGCGCCACATCAGGCGGGATGTGGCAATAGATGCCACACATGTGGCAAAAAACCCGGACACGGGTCCGGGCATGAATGGCGACGATGTCAGGCGGATTATATGGGTTTCACGATGGAGTCCGGATGGACACCCTTGCGATGGCTAGTACGAACGGAGGCAAAGAAACGCTTCAACTCCGGGTATTTGGCCTCAAGCGCGTGTTTGCGGCGGCGAATGGTTTCATCCGAGCATCGAAGCTGACGACCGATCTCGGCCAGGGAATAGACCTTCCCCCTGGCCGGATCCTTGTGGGACATCAGGAGATTTGCCAAGACCCGCTCATCCGGAGTCATTTGCGGAGGGAGATCTCCACCGGTGATCAGGAGCCCGGATTGCAGGGTACGCTCGGCGACAGCGAGCCGCTCTAGATGCTCCGAGGGCTTGGCTTCCTGAAGCTTGAGCGCTTGCTGGTGATGGCGGGGATTTGTCGCGTGGACGGAAACAGAGGCGATTTCATCGCGCGTTCGCCAGACAAGGCGGGCGTCACGGAAGGTGCCCAAGCCGCGCACGGGAGTGATGATACGATCCGGAACCTGGAACTCCGCCTCCGGCGCGTTCGTAACCACTCGAAGCGTATGCTCGTGACCAACCAGACGCAACCGGTGCTCCTGGACGATGATCAAGTGACGGGGCCAGCCATTGGCATTGTATTCCTTCTGCTTTTCGGGGGGGACAGGATGAGCCTGAATCACATGAGTGCGGCGCCGAATCGGGAGGATGGTATGAAACACGAGGTCATTCCATAGAATAACCACGAGGATGAAGGGATCCGGCTGCAGTCCGGGCAGTCCAAGCTGTTCGGTGCTCATCGCGGCCTCCAAACTGGGGGCCGGACGGGCTTTCGAATCGAGTCCCACTCCAGCGTCCCGAACAGAGGAAAATATACCCACCTGCGGGCGTGGCAACCACAAAAAGAAAATAGCTGTAACCCCTTATACAGAAGTGGAATAAAGGCTTGTTGATACGTGTTGATGGTGTGAATAACTTGGAGCCCTGCAAAGCCGGTTATCCAACAGGCGTAGCAACAGGATGTAACCGAGAGAGCTACAAGGTCGCGCCACGCCGGGGCCTTTTCATCTCGCACAATTTTTTCATCCGAATTATCCTGAACCGTACTGGAGGGTCCTTTGCAACTGACGAGCGACCAGAGACGCTGGGCATCAAAGCGCCGACAGGGCGTCCCCGCCGGAACACTCCGAAAGACACTGATCCGGCAGAAAGGCCGATGTGCTGTCTCCGGGGTCCAGATGATTTTCGATAATGCCGAAGGCACTCCCATCACGGGCGGCCGGGGTTGCCATCCGCTGTACCCGGCCGTTGATCACATTGATCCGGGCAATCCTCATGGCGGGCACCAGATCATGTGCTACGCGCTCAATGACCTGAAGGGCCACTTGCCGACGGAGTGCTTCAAGGCACTCAAGAGAACCAAGGCCTGGCGGACACTGATGGCCAAATGGCGCAGGCAAGCGGGAAGAAACACGCGGGACCGGGTCGCCTTCATGAAGCTGCTGCGGCCGAATGCGAAACCGAAGAAGCAGAAAGAAGAAAAAGACTGAATTTCGCACCACACAAAGGGACTCCTATGAAGCCAATCGGCACCTTCCCATTCGGCCAGCCCATTCTGCCCGTGCGGCAGGAGGACCGGGGCCCGAAAAAGGTCTTTGTCCTGGGCGTCTATGCGAGCGCGGTTCACGCCCGGTGGATCGGGCCAGATGGTAAACAGCTGATTAGTGCCGTCGGGGTCGCGTCCGAACCGGAGATCTTCTGGCGCGGCGACAAGGAACAGGCCGCGGAGATAATTCAGAGGATTTCACTTCCCAAAGGGGCAGGGAGCCTTGCGCCGGCAAACGAGCAACACAACGGGCCGTCAGGCCGGGCGCTAGATGAACTTATTCTGCAACCGCTCGATCTGAAAAGATCAGATACCTGGCTCTGCGACCTTGTGCCGAACAGTTGCATGAATCCCGGGCAGAAGAGAGCGCTGAAGAGGGCTTACGACCCGTTGATGACAAAACTGGGGTTGCCTGCTTACAACTGGCCAGACGTACCTGCGATACTTGCCTGTAAAGAGAGAGTCAAAGAGATCGAGGCGGAGCTTATCGAATCGAAAGCCGAACTCTTGATCACGCTGGGCAACCTACCCCTGCGATGGTTTGCCAGCCTGTATGGAGCCAAGACCACACTGGCTGAATACGGGAAGAAGCAAGGCGAATACGGGCAACTTAATCCAATACGCATCGGGAACCGCAAACTGCATTTGCGGCCGCTCGTGCATCCACGCCAGGCGGGAAGACTCGGTCAGCATTCACGGGAATTGGCAGAACTGCATGCAGAATGGATTGCGCTCTCGCGATCCGCACACACGGTTGAACCAGACGCTCACCGTGCTGTCTTTTACTTGAGAGCCAAGTGAATAGGTACAGCCTGACCTCGATTTCTCAGATGGAAAGTTGCTGGGGGACGCCGGTATACTGGCCATCAATGGACAGCGTCTTGTTGTAGTGATTGCAATGGCAGGCTCCGCCCCCGCGCAGAGCGGCATGGACCGAGGTTCAACCGTTTGCCTTCGGGAGTCGGCCCACTGAGGCAAAGGCTGAACGTGCAGCAGAAGCAGGCCAACAACTTAATGGTGTACAACGGCGGCTCGACCGCGAAGACGGCGCAACAGGCTTTATCGCACAGAGTCTCAAAGGAGGCGCGGCTGACACGACGTGGAACATGGTTATAAACTTCTACCCGAATCAGGGCTATGAGATAGTCTGTTTTGGCGAACACGCAAGACTCGCAATCGATGCGGAGGATGGCTATGGAAATACGTTTTCAAGAATGGGGATACGAGATCCCCGACGACATGCTTGTCCGCTATGGCAGCCCGTATTTCTCACGTCCTGATGCAGGTAGCGCGCTACGAGAACAGCTCTTGGCAAACGCTACACTGGTGAGCTGCCAGGTGCTAACTTTTCAGGAACAGCAGGTTATCTGTGCAAATGAAGCCTTCCCGGAAGCTGCAGTTTCGGACCCCTTGGCTGACTTGCGAGTCTGGGATGAGTGGGAAACAGGCCATCGGGTGTTTCCCTACCCAGGTCGTTTCAGCAGGCTGGGATTGACCCGTCAGGAAGGCAAGACCTCAAGTCCATCGAGTGTGGGAGTCTTAGGCGAGATCTTCGCAGGGCTGTTTGCGCAGGCGTTCATTGCCCCTCAGGTGCTTGTGCGTGTAATCAGGCATTGGCCTGACCTGATCTTCTACTCGCACGACGAGATATACGCATTCGTGGAGTCCAAGGCATTTACCGAGAAGTTGGATGGTCGTCTACTTGGCGATCGGATCCCGGATCGTCTTCTCAAGGATCTGCTTTGTGATTCCGTGGCGCAGCTCAACGCCGATCCCCATTTGGATGTATGGGGAGCGTTCACCGGCATTCTCACAATACAGCCAGATTTCTGTCTCACGGTAACGTTCCTGCGGCTGACGCCGTCCGAAACGCGGAGAGGTGCCAATCCGCGGGACTGTCTCCCTCCGGCTGTAGTGAAGGGAGTTGCGGAGCGGGCCATTGCACAGGCGGCTGCCAAAGCCGACGCCGAGGTTCTCTTGGCACTGGGTGACGGTGGGTCGGGGGCACAAGCGCGGCAACCCGGGGGTGGATCGGGTCACATCAAGAGGCTTTCTAGGGCTGATGTTGAGGCTATCCTGGTGGAAGCGGCAATGCGCGAAGCTGAGGAGGTATTAGCAGTGTCGGGTACCGCTGTGGCTGTTGCGGGTTCTCGGGGAGAGATTGAGCAGGAGGTGCGGCGCCTGGTTCACGAGTCGCGACCTGCTGAGCTACAAAGCGGGCGACGATTCTTCGAGATCAAGCAGGCGGTTGAGGGGTCGGTTCTTGAGAAGGTGCGGATGTTGGGGGAGGACTGCATATTCATGGCGAATCTGTCACACGCCGATCTCCACGAGATCGAAGCTCATTGGAGACCGTCTTGGGAGAAAGCAGCGGAACCCCTCACAATCATCGAAGGGTACCCGGTATGGCGCGGAGGTGGGGCCGCTTACTGTATTGGGCCTCAAAGCCTTGAGCACCGATCACTGCGGATACGGCACGTATAGTGGTGGCCATGATCTACCTCGATTACAATGCCACAACGCCCATCGCGCCTGACGTTTTCGAGGCAATGCGCCCCTTCCTCACCACTGAGTGGGGAAATCCATCGAGCGCGTATGGTTTGGGGGTGACAGCCAGGAACGCGGTCGCGAAGGCTCGAGAACAGGTCGCACAGTTGGTGGGCGCGCATCCTGGCGAGATTCTGTTCACCTCTTGTGCGACGGAGAGCAACAACGCGGCGATCCATGCGGCCCTGATGGCAAGGGCGGAGAAACGTCACATCATTACGTCAGCCGTGGAGCACTCATCGGTTCTTCAGTTCTGCAGGTTCCTTGAGCAGGACGGTTATCGGATTACCTACCTTCCCGTTGACCGTGAAGGCTTGCTCGATATCAGCGACCTCGAAGCCAGCATTGGTGATGACACGGCGCTTGTATCTCTGATGTGGGCCAACAACGAAACGGGAGTGTTGTTCCCGGTAGAGCAGATTGCCGGGGTGTGTCACGAGCATGGGGTGTTGTTTCATTGCGATGCCGTTCAGATGGTTGGGAAGATGAGCGTGAACGCAGAGCGCACAGGGGCGGATTACTTGTCTCTGTCCGGACACAAGTTTCATGCCCCAAAGGGGGTCGGAGCGCTGTACGTGCATCGCAAGGCACCCTTCTGCCCTTATCTGCACGGCGGGCATCAAGAACAAGGCCGGCGCGGTGGCACGGAGAATGTAGCGCTCGTTGTTGGCCTGGGAGTAGCCGCAGAGCTCGCTCTGACGAGGGTCAACGATTACGAGAAGCTGATCCGGCCTCTGCGCGACTCGTTGGAAAGCGACATTCTTGGGGGGGTGGAATGTGCGGAGCTGAATGGTCACCGAACGCTCCGTTTGCCCAATACAACGAATATCAGCTTTCGGGGGGTTAGCTCAGACGCGCTCGTTTTGGTGCTCGAGGGAGAGGGCGTTTGCGTGTCATCTGGGTCAGCTTGTCTTGCCGACTCGGGCGAGCCCTCACATGTCATCAAGGCGATGAAGCCCGAGATTGGAGACGCCAGGCAATCACTGCGGCTGTCACTTGGATACGACAGCCTCAGAGAAGCTGTGGTGATTGCCGCTTCTGCAATAGTCGCATCCGTCAAAGGACTTCTGGAAATGCGCGGAGCGTGAGGGTTGTGCGCGTTACTTGACGTTCTCGCCCCAGCACTGCACTCGCTCAGGATTCCTTCCTGGAGCCTTCACGAATGCCACTCCCTTGGGAAGGTGTGCACTGGAGAACTCTTCCGGCAGCACTTTGCGTCCGAACACGCCGATCATATTTCGCAAGCCCTTCTGTGACTGAGCGCACGCGAAGGAAACAATGACGCCGAGCTGACGAGTGAAGTCATCTACCTCGCCCTCGAAGTCGCTCGGATCCTGAGAAAGCAGATTCACCGTGACGCCTTTCGATCGGCCGCGCCTAATCAGATCAACAAGAGACTCTGAGCGCCGATCACGAAGGACCTTCCTTGCTTCATCGACGATGAGGAGATGTCGCAAGGAGCGGTAGTTCCCTGTCGAAGGCACCTCTGGCTGGTCGAGCAGAAAGCTACTGGTGGCATCCAGAAGTAGAAGGGTCGCGAGTCGCTTCAACTCCTCGGGCAGATTCAGGGTTACGATCCACGACTGCTGGAAAAACTCCGCCGGCTGGAGGTCGGGAGAGAATGATTGCAGGCTCGTGAGTTCATTGAGACGACTGACAATGCTGTCGTCCTCTTTGCCCTCACTACGAAGGCGTTGCTGATAGGTCTCGAGTATGTTCTGCAACCCTCGTTCACCACGACTAGTGATCACCTCCTCAATGGCATCGCGCAATACGTCCCGCTGACGATCCCCGGGGCTCCGACAGCACATTACGAGGCTGTCACGTAGCCGCATCGCAGAAGTCTTGATCTTGTGAGTGGGGGCGTCGGCTGGAGGAAGGAAATCTAGCGGGAGTGCTTCTTTGCCAACTTCGATCCTGCGAGCCCTCCTCGCGAACTTCTGGAGATCGGGGTGAAGATTTGATTCAGTGGTGAACTCGGGTTTAACGTCAATGAAGATGAAAGGTATTTGCGTCTGTTCGATGATCTGTTCAGCCAGTTGCACGCAGGTGAGGGTTTTCCCGCCCCCGGTCGATCCCATAAAGGCGATGTGGGGAGGTGCTCCTTGGGCGTTAAGAATGAAATCAAAGGGCTTGCCGCCGGGGAAGGTCTTGCTTACGGGACCAAGCTTAAGACGAATCTCACCCGACTCTCCGGTTCCCTTTGCTGCAGGGATAGACCCGAGTCCGCTCGTTTCTGGGAGGTAATCTGCCAGGCGGGCAACGAGCTTAGTGTGGCTTTTGTCGCAGTCGTCCAGTTCATCTTTGATGAGACGGAATCCACGCGCCCAGTGTGCTTCAACAAGCGATCTGAAATCTTCGAGCGTGGAGGTCGGACTGAGTTTGCCATCCACGATAAGGGCGCACAGCCAGATATCTGATTCATCGCCAAAGAGGGCTTCGCCGGGGATGGAGGTTTTGAAGTACTTCGTCGATGGCGGAAGTGGGTCTGGGGCTTTTCGCTCAGCCAGAGACCGGCCGATTAGGAGCTGAGCGGACTCGTAGCGTGTTTGAAGGCCAAATGTCGTCCGGAGCCGCGCTTCGAAGTCCGCAGCCTCCTCTGTCGGAGTGAAGTGCGCTTTCCAGACTCTCTCTTTGAATTCAGGGTTCATGTCTACTCTGGAAAATATGTGTCGGGGTGGACTAGCGAAATGCGGTCTGCATCCTCATAGACCACCAAGAACTGCTGGCTGACCTGACCGCGGATTGACTCGACGAGGTCCAGGGTGACCTCCTTATCGTGAGTAAGAATGATCACTTGATCCAAGTCAAAACCAGCCAGGGCCTTGAGTGTACGCGGACGGTATTTGGAGTCTGCGTTGCCAAGAGGTGTGTCAATCACGAGGGGGACACGGCGCTGCGTGATCTCAGCTAACGCCAAGCTGTAGGCAATACCGAATGCGCGCCGCTCGAATCCGCTATTCGTTTCCAACAGCATGTCTGGACTCCCGTCACTGAAAATTAGCTGCGGCGGTTGCCCGGGAGCCAAGCTCACGACGGCGTTACGAAACCTTCGGTCAGCGATGTTGGTGAAGTGTCTTGTTACATACGCCTCGAGCCTGGAGGTCGTCACCGGCTGCAGATTGCCCTGCAACTCCTCCAGGGCGCGGCACACGCGTTCAGCCACGGCCATGCGCTTCTGTTCTGGCCCGAGGCGAGAAAGCTGCTCTCTCAGTTCGCCGATACGCTTGGTCAGCTCATGAAGTTCTGCCTTCAGTGCCTTCAATTCGTTTTCGAGCGCCCCGATTCCGTGGATATCCTGCTGAATCTCCGAGTTCAGGATGTCAAGCTTCTCGCGCACCTCTTGGGTAGCTTGTGGCACGTCCTGCAAACGGTTCTTTCTGCTCTTGGCGTCTTCGAAGGAGTCCCGTGCATCGCGTGCTCGTTTGGCTGCCGCCCGGATCTTCGCTGAGCCCAGGGAATGAGCTTGTGCGAGCAACTGGAGGGCGCGAACGCGGGAGTCGCCCTTCAAGTGTCCCAACAAGAAGGTGTCTGCACAGTTCGCAGGAGGCGGGTTGTAGATGCTTTCAAGGGCTTCGGCGAAGCGGTTTCTCAAGGCTGAGCGTGATTGTGCGGACAGTTCGCCGAGGATTGGGTCTGGGTCCGGCAGTGCTGCATCAAGGACCTTCTCCCTGTTATCGATAGTGCCTCTCTTGAGGCTCTCCCAGTCTTCCCGCAGAGCCTCACTCCTCAGCCGGTTCTGAATGGCGGGCGCAAGTCGGGACGTCGCAAGTGCCAATCCAAGCTGCTTGACCAGATTAGCCAAGGCCTTCTCTGCTTCCGTCAACTCCTTCTCGGCCACGACATAGTCGCGTTCTGCCTGCGCGTACGTCATGTTGTTTATCCCGCCCATGCGGGCCAACTCTTCCTGAAGCTGAGACCGCTGCCGTTCCTTCTGTTCCTTGTCAGACTCCAGCTTCTGAAGGTCGGTCTGCTTCTTGCCGATCCTCTCGTTAAGGACGTCCTTTTCTTTGAGCTTATCGTCGCACTCCTTTTGCTGGTCTGAGCACTTGCGTTTGCCGCCGGTCGTCTGCCGCATGCGGAAGAGGTACTGGTTCATTGTGTCAGACAGTTCTTCGACGACCTTTGTGCCAAACATGACCTCGACGGCCTTCTTGAGACCTCGCTCGCCCTGTGACTCGATGAGCTTCTGAGCCTGCTCGCCATCAAAGAAGAAGGCAGGTGCGACGTGTGCCTGAAAGAGGCTCCTCTCAATGCGTTCATGGGCGAGAACAATCGGATCCTTGTCTGCAGGGCCTCCGCTCTTCAGTTTGCCCCCGATGTAGACATCGACCTCCTCAAAAGAATCACCCTGTTTGGGTTCATTGCGACCTGAGAAGAACCAGCGGCGAACCACACGGACTTCATCCTCGTCCTTGGAATCCCGCCACGAGGGAGTGAAGGTGATATCGATGACCGTTGGCTCGGATGAATCAGCAGTATTCCTGCGAAACCTCGCGATAGCATCGCGATATGTTTTGATGTCCTGATTTGTATCATACCGGGCAAATCCTTCGCAGTGCCGCAGCCCAAAACGACCAAACAAGCCCATATAGAGAGAAAGAAGGAAACTGGTCTTACCATGTCCGTTCAGGGCCCCGACGAGTACAACGGATCGGCGTTCCGAGGGGGCCTTGAAGTCGAATGTGGCGTCAGCATAAGTGCGCCAATTCTGCAGATGTAATCTGGACAAATACACCTATGACTCCTTGGAATTCTTGATGAATCGGTCCAAGACCGCTTCGATCTCTTCGGGCAACCCGAATCGGCGGCCTGAACCCGCATACGAATTCACGAGTTCACAGAGATCCTTGAGAAGATCGATGTCCACGCGATGTTGCTCGCAGATCTTGCGGATGACCTTCTTGCTCTCTGCATCTTCAAAGCATGGAGGGGCTTTCATAGCTTCAGGCACACGTTGTTTCGCTCGGGATTGCGAGCCTAGCCAAGTCGCGGAACAGCGCATCCGACTCGTCCACTGCCCACTGCTCTCTTATCAGGCGCACTTCTGTGGTCGATATCAACTCAAGCCCGAGTTGAGCCTGAATCGCCAACAGCTCGTCCAAGAGCATCTTTCTGGCATCCATTGTCAATGGGCCGAGACCTGGCTGTCCCGTTCGCCGCACTTTATTCCTGTAGTCAGGATTATCCGATACCTCCTTGAGGCGTCGCCGGAACTTAGACAGTGGCTCCAGATGTTGATGTCCAGAAGTGATCAGGGAATCCAACGAGTTGTCCTTCTCGATCACAGTACAGGTCCAACAGCCGAATCGGGCGGAGTTGGTGCCACACGAAGGGGCGTCGTTGGTGCTCATGACGAAGGGACACTCCCCCGCAAGAGCATCTTTGTACAGACTTATGAGTTCCTTGTAGTCTCCTCCCCATGGTGGCCTGCTGTTCAGGAGGAGTGTCCAGACCTCATTGGTTGTTAGATCCTTTATGGGGGTGAAGACATAACAGCCTTTGAAGTCAGTGTGAGGCGAAAGACGACCTTCGGTTGCGGCATCATGCTTTTCTAGGTTTCGGGCGCGTTGCTGCGATTCCGCGCGTCGCACGCCGAGCAGAAGAATCGCTTCGCCGTTCTTGCTGACTTGGTCACGGATGAACTTCGAGGTGGGCCTGATCTTCATCCTGTCCGTGCACCAGCGAAACATGCGATTGGGTGCCGGGTAGCCACGACCGAGAAGATTAACCCAAAAGGAGTCCTCAACCTGTGGCTTAGTCTTGACGATATCAACGGGAACGCGAAGGGCGGGGATATTCTCGGCCATGTGGTCAAGAAGCCGATTCACGAACGCTTGGAATACGGGGGACTCAACGAGTGTGTCATTGCTTACAACGTAGACCTGACGCTTGCGCTCGTCAGGGGGGATTGTCAGTAGGCATTCGAGAACGAGGTGCGCGAGAAGCGACGAGTCCTTCCCTCCAGAGAATCCGACAATCCACGGCCGGGCGTCCGACCGGAGATATTCCTCGCGTATATCGCGTCGAATCTGCTTCAGCTTCGTAGCGAGCTCAGAGATCATCCCTCTCCATTGCACCTGCTTTAGAAATCAGACATATCGTACCGAGGATCGTGGGGCACCGCAAGAAGATTGCGCAACGCAACAGACGATTGCGCTTATCGCGACACAAGCGGCGTAGGGGTGCGAAGGGCGGGAGCTGCTCGGGGCTTTGGTTACAAGTTGACACTAAGGCCGATACGTTGTTACAGGATGAATGATCATGGCGGAGCGGGTTGAATCTGGCGTCTTGGATGCGCTGCATTTCAGCGAACAGGTCAGAGCACTTGCCGGCGGGAAGCGCACGGAGTCAGCAGTTTATGTGCACGTTTCTGCAGAGGGTTTGCTTCCCCTTGAGTTGCACAGGATCGTATTGGCATGTCGCCAGAAAATGCGTATCGGCGACGAGTACAACGTAGTGAAGTTGTCTCGTGGCGAATTCAGACTCTCCTTTCTGAGTTACCCCGATTTTTTCGAGTGCCCACACCCCGCGTTGGCGTATTCTATCAGCGTGGACCTGGCAACGGGCCGCGTTCGGCGATTCTCATATGAGTCCTCTACGAACCGCCCCATCCTTCACCGCAAGGAGGAGATGCTCTCGAAGGACCATCCGCGGCATGCAGAGTTCGAGACGCTAACTAGGTCTGAAGTGGCATGCGGCCTGTTTGAGATG
The DNA here is from genome assembly GCA_018001225.1 of Kiritimatiellia bacterium. NCBI lineage: Bacteria > Pseudomonadati > Kiritimatiellota > Kiritimatiellia > Kiritimatiellia bacterium. The sequence goes on from JAGNIJ010000030.1 coordinate 19,965, forward strand.
TCAGCGTTGATCGGCATGCAGGGCGCTTGGGCGCAGGTGTTGAAGGAGAAGGGCCTTGGGTATCGAGGTCACAGGCTCGTCTGCTGTCACTCCGGCATTAAGAGCGAGGAGCCGATGTGTCTTCCAGCGATCAAGCGTCACAGAACCGCTATCAGCCGGCAGTCGCTCTCTAAGCCTGTGCAGTTGCTTGTAGAGCATGGGCTGCTGAAGCCCGGAGCGTCCTTTTTTGACTATGGGTGCGGGCAGGGGGACGACCTGCGTATCCTAGCGCACATGGGGGTAAAGGGCACTGGATGGGATCCCGCCTACAGGAGCGATATGCCACGCACGGAGGCAGACTGCGTGAATCTCGGCTTCGTGCTCAATGTCATAGAGGATCAGATTGAGCGGTTGCGAACGCTGCAGGATGCATTCGCGCTTGCTCGCCGAATCCTTGCGGTTTCGGCTCTTACCTCCGAGGCGAGGAATGAGGTTGGCGGTACAACCTACAGTGATGGGGTCCTCACAAGTCGAGAGACATTCCAGAAGCGTTTCTCTCAGGACGAGTTGCGGCAATACATCGAAGATGCCCTTGAGACGGAAGCGGTAGCGGTCGGGATGGGTATCTTCTATGTCTTTCGCTCGCCATCAGAGCGCCAAGAGTTCCTGGCACGCCGTACGCGCCGACCGATCAACTGGGAGGCGCTGTCACGGAGACTATACCCGAGACGATTCGGCGGCAACGCGAAGCTCAAGTACATAGAGAACCGCGAGCTTCTCGACGCGTTCTGGGCCAGAATGCTTGATCTCGGCAGAGTACCCAGGAAGAAGGAGTATCCGAGACTTGTTGATGTCACTCATAGGATCGGCTCAGCCGAGAAGGCGCGGCAACTGTTTATCGAGTTGTATGGAGAGAGAACGCTGCAGGCGGCTTACACAGCCCGGAAAGACGATTGGCTCGTGTTCCTGGCGTTGGCGAACTTGCGGAAGCGCGCTCCCTTTTGTCACTTCTCTCTGCCTCAACAGAACGACATCAAGACGTTTTTTGGGAACTACGCCTATGCTCTCGGCCAAGGGGAACAGCTTCTCCGCATGATCGCCGATCCGGATATCATTGAGGAGCAATGCGGCGAGGCATGCGTAGGGTGGCAGGACGATCAGGCTCTCTATCTGCACCGGGGCTCTCTGGGGGTACTCGACCCGGTACTGAGGGTCTACTATGGCTGCGCAGAGATACTCTGCGGCGAGACAAGCACAGTTGATGTTGTGAAACTCCACAAACGTTCGAGCAAGGTCACGCTGTTGGAATACGACGATTTCGAGGGGAAGATGCTCCCCGAGCTGCAGTGGCGCACGAAGATTAACTTGCGAACGCAACGCATTGACGTTTTCGATCACCGATCCTCGGAGCGTGCACAGGTTCTGTATTTCAAAGAGCGATTCGTACGTGTTGACCATCCGCAGCGCAAGAAGTGGGCATCATACTCGGACAAACTTCGGCGACTCGGATTCAGTGAAGCGATGGGGTTTGGACCGACAAGACAGGAGCTCTCGGAGTTCCTGGCCGCACACGGCCTGACGCTGGGGCTGCGGAGGTGCAAGAACAAGAGTACCCCTCCGCCAGCATGAGCCGTGACTACGAGGTCATACGGCCGCGCGGCTTGTCCAACAAAGCAAGAGGGCTTGCCGCAACTATCGAGCGCTTCTTCAGGGCTTGGTGGTAGTAGCTGAACGGGCGGCCGTAGTACACGAGTTGCCTGTTTCTTCCGGATCCCCCCTTTGGAGGCGGCTCGCGTGCCGGTGTTCGCCTGAGTTGATGGCCTATCTTGCGTATTAGCCTGTTCCGACAGCGATCAAGTCTCTTCAACTGGATCCGCGAGTACTTGTTGTCGTTCAGCAAACGGAAACCGCTCACCCAGCACAACTCGTTCTGGACCTTGTCGTAGTTGTGCAAGCGCACCTTTCCCACGGACATCTGTATCAACCGGTTTGTGATGGACTCCTCGATCGTCTTGTTGGTTGCTCGCGGCAATCTGGGGCGCAGCGCTCCGAGAACCTCGCGCACCGTTGCGTATTGCTTCCTCATCTCGCGTACGAGGGATCGCTTCCTTACTCGAATGTCTCCTCCCACGTTGATCTCGTAGCCGACGAAGCCAATCCAAGGGATGCCCGCAGATGCCGACCAGCTGTAAGGGGGCTTGGACTTCTGATCCCAGAATGCCTTTCCATATGCCGGCGTCGAGGTGGAGTCGTGGGGCAGCAGTTTGAGCCGCCGTAGTGCTCGCTCGTATCGCCTCATGTACGAGCGGCACTTCTGCCTATTCGGGTGCATGATGATCATGTCGTCGCAGTATCGGACGTACAGCAGATCTAGGTCGTCATCTCGCAGCATGGCGTCGTCCGCTTCATGCAAGACAAGGTTGGCGATGAACCCGGAGAGGGCGCCTCCTTGAGCGATTCCGAATCGTGCATTGTTGAACGATCGGTATATCCCTGCGTTCTTCAGTGTCTCCTGCACATTGCCGAAATTGCCATCCGGGATATCGAACTGGTCGAAGTAGGCCTGCCCCTTCTTGACGAGCGGTGCTACATGTTTGTTGAACCGGTACGAAGCCAAATAGGCGAAGAAGACCCTCTCCATCTCGCGGCTGTGCATGACACCATTATGCCTGTCTGCACGCACCGCCATGCGCTTGAACGCCTTCTTGATCACGGAGTGATTAACCGTGTCGAAGAACTTCTGAATGTCGCACTCGGCAACCCACAGACGCTTCTTCCCTTGTCGCCTCCTGTAGTCGACGATCTTCTGGAACGCATCGTGGTGTGTGGGCTTGAAGGGCTTGCCGTCGATCTCTCGGCGAGCTCTGAAGGCGAATGAACAATCTCTGAAACATGGATCGAAGAAGTCAGTGAGATACTGATTGGCCAGGCAGATGGCGATCTTGTCCGCCAGTGGGTAGGCGGAGATGGGGCGGCATGAGTTGCCGGAACTCTTCTTGTCGTCCTTGAGCTTCGGGAATATCTCCGGTGTTGCGATGGGTCTGTAACCGTCGCGAATTAGGGCAAGGACCTCCCGCGTGAAGTCGTCCAGCCTCCTAAGAAACGGCTCTTCAGGGCGCTGCTTCTTGCAGAAGGCGACGGTCATGAGGAGGGAACAAACGTTCTTGTCGGTCGAGTTCAGAGGTTGCCCATTCTCGCTACGACGCGGGTTCTGTCCGAGCTTCTTCCATTGCCTTCTGTTGGGTAACAGACTGCAGAGCAGTTCCTCGTCCGGACGTAGCGGATGCGTGTCGGGCTTGAACTTCGGATTCCCGGTGGCTTGGTATACTAGGTGTGCTCTGTTGCGCGTCTTGGCAAGCTTTGCCCGGAACCTGCAAAGGTATGACAATACCCTGTCTTCGGTGAGGTAGTTCTCCGCAAACTTCATCTGCCGTCCTTGCGTTTACAGGGGTGAAAGGCAGCACCTGTAGTTGATATGCCATACGTTCCAGTTACGGAACCATCCTAGCTCTTGCTGGCCAAGAACCACGGCAGCTAATATGTAGGGTCAGCTTGGCGCATTCCCTCTTCGGTACTGCCTTCCACCCCATTTCTCATCTTGTATCCTTGTTTCTGGGCAAGGTACACAATCGTCCCCATGCTGACTTCCCCCCGCGAGTCCATGTAGCACGACAGCAGAAGCCTCTTGCTTCCTTCCTCGTCATGCCGTGAACCGTCGAGGCGGCATAGCCTGAGAAAGTAGGCTTCACCTATGTCGTAGGTGAAGGAATCAGCAATAGCGAAGGCGACGCTGACCCACATATCGAACGTCGTGGTTATGGAGAGATTGCGTTTGGCCAGGTACTTCGTGATCGATCTCATGAGATTGCGGTTGGATGCGGAGTTCTTCCCATCGGAGCAGTTGAGCCGGGATCGCTCCACGGCAGGGGCATGGTGCGCGGCTGGTTGGCTGGTCCTCTGCATCGCGCGCTCAGGCAGTGGAGCTTGTAGCACGTCAACGTCCACGATTGGCATCGGCTCCACATCGCTCTTCTGGATCAACTCAGGATCGCTTGAGAGGAAGCACAGTCGTGTGACATCGCTTCCGCTTGGATCCAGCAGGACGTTGTAGTCCTCTCGGAAGCGAGCCGAGAGCTTTCTGAAGGCGGCCTTGTGGCGCAGCGGGATAGCGATGCTGTTGTCCGAGAGGTCATAGCGCAAAGGCACCAAGCCTTTGAGTCCAGCGGAGGATGGGGATGTCCAGAGAGCCAAGACGGAAGGCTCGCACTGGAGCTTACGCTTTGCATCAAGAAGGGCGGCACCTTCAAGATGGTCGACGTCGAAGACAACCAGTTCGTTGTACTGCTTGATGCAGTCCGTGCGCCGCTTCTCCAAGAACGTACCGCAGAATGTCACGCTCGGCAGCCGCTTCTTCCCTATATCGTACTTGTCCTTTGCGCCTACCGCCAAGTACACCCTCAGCTCGGAGATCAGAGCGTTGTAGGTGCCTCCCTTTATCATCTGCAGAACGTCGCCTATTGCATGCTCGGCCGTGATACTACCCCATGCACATTCTAGGAAGGACGCCCTTCTGCGCAGCATTCTCGTTGAGCTTACCATGGCAATGCCCGCTACCCATGCCAGTACCAATCTCCGAGGGAACGCATGCTAGCACAGGCCTTGTAAATTCTCAAGCTTGTAGCATTGAACGTGTGGTGTAAAATGGCCTCATTCGCACATGGTAGATAGAGCACCTCTTGGTGCATGCTATTCTCGATCCTAGACGACCTGCTCATACAGGATATGCCCCCCCCCTTATCAACCCTACGCCTGTCGGACGAAGGCGGCCGCGCAATCTCGCTTCCGTTTCCAGTCGCGGGCAGTCATGGCCATGAGGTCCAGCCATGCGGAGGCATTCTTCCGGTGTCACGTTAGCGGCATACGCCGCCTTGGAGTCAGCTATCAGCATCATCGGCATGGTGGCTTGTGCGGTCTTCCGGAAATTCTCACTTTCTTGCTGGAAGTAGTGTTTCAGGACGACGTCCGCGGCAACGTGGCTAGTGACGCGGCGGACCAGCTCAACGGGGATCCTGGCGGCCAGGGCAAGGGAGGCCTCAGTCGCGTGAAGATCATCCCGATCGCGGACGTTGGTAGAGCAATAGCTGTGGGCTCGCCACACATGCCTTGCCGCGCGTATTATGCTACGCGCCAAGCGATGGGACTCCTGATTTCAACTGTTTGGGCGCCGCATCGTTCCAGCCTTGCCGCCGTCGCGTCCATAATGGCGCTCCCCGGCGGAACAAATATTACAAGCCCTTCTCGCCCACGGGTCAACAAAACCCGGTAAGTATTCTTTCGGAACCGGTATGGATCTTTGACGAGTCGATTGGGCCTTGGCGTCCTCATACGCCAACCCATTTCTTGACTGTCAGCCGATTCCTTCCACCAGAAGTCATCCCCCCAGCACACAATGGGAAGGTCCAGTTCCAGACCCTGACAGTGGAATTCCTGAGCGGGCTTCACGAGTTGGCAGCAGGATCTAGGGTCGGCTGGATCTGCGTTGAACCACTTGGCCGTTGGGAAGAATCGGTCGAATCGAATATCGAGCCCGAACGCAGAGAGATTCTTCGCCTTTGAACTCGCCAGCAGGCCGAAACGGCGTAGCGGCTCTCCCGCAAATCTCGCGCGCGCATACCCCCTTGCCCATTCCAAGTCGCGCGTCAGCAGGATTGGGAACGCTTTCTCCAGCAGGCTCTCCCCGAGCGACGCCAGCACACCTTCAGGCTGTCCGGGCGTATCCAGCAACCCATTGACCCATTTATGGAGATCTTCTGCGGCATGGCTCCGTATCGTCGTATCAAGGCTTAACCGCGGCTCTTCGCGACGCGGAACGCCCTCGCACGGCCCCGGCTCGATCAGCCCGGGGGGCGAATGGAGGGTCCAGTTTTCCCGGCGCCGGCTTCCATCAATCGCCGCGAGCCACCCTTCGATGCCGCATTCTTCTCCGGTATGGATCTCCTGTCCCGAACCAATGAGGCCCAGAATGACACACCCGCTCGGTATTCTGTCCGCTACGGAAACCAACATTTCCGGCTCCGAATGGCGGACGGCCAAATTGCGCTTTCGATAAAAGTCCTCCACTTTGTCGGCGGTCCACGCCCGCTGTGCTTCGTCAAAGATCAGGAGGCGCTCACTCGGGCAGACATCCAGTCGCTGAATCGCGTACTCCCGGATAAATCGGTGCATGTCTTGAACAAACGCCCTGCTGTGCAGTGCGTCTTGGAGCACGGCGACCAATGGAGCGTTTCCTGAAAGAAAGGCGGCTGGGTTGCAGTGTTCCTGATCAGGGCCGAGACTGGCCGGAAGCCGGTCATTGTGCACTACCTGCAGTCCGACAAGGGTTTTCCCTGCGCCGGGAACTCCCGTCAGCAGCACCAGGTGGTTGCGACCATCTTTACGGGCTTGGTCGAAGACATCGAGCACGTAGTTTACCGTGTCGGGTATACCCATGCTACGGGCACGCCGAATGAAAGGAAGTGGAAGCTGTTTATAAAGAAGGCGAGCCGCGTCCACAATGCCCGGCAGCGGTTCGTAACGACCTTGAAGCCATGCAGTCAGCACCACCTTCGGGGGCCTATGGGAGAACTTCCGTGCCAACCCACTTACAAGGGCAAGGAAATCCTCGGGCGTGGTGATAGTGACCCCAGCGGTCTGTAGGCGAGGTCCCTTGCCCAGATACAGCAAAATCGGAATAACCGGCAAATCGCGACACGCGGAATGGTACTCGTGGAGATCACGCGCATACGCGGCAACCTGATCGATGTCACCGACATGCACCCTGTCTGTGTTCTTGAACTCGATGACCAGAACAGCGGCATCTTGCAGCAGAATCACATCAGGTCGTCGTCCACCTTCGCGCGGAAGCAAGTACTCCAGGATTGACCCATGCCCAACCGTGGAAGCGTCCAACGAAATCAGTTTGCGTCCATCGGCTTGCAGGATCTCCACGGAACGATCCCATGCCTCCACCTGCTCAGCCGATCCCTCTCCAACAAACATCCGCAGCGCTGACACCACAGCGGCCTGCGGTGCTGCAACAAGTTCTCCAAGAACAGAAGCCCACCCTGCTCTTTGCGAATTGGCAGGACCAATGATCGCGCTCATGAAGCGTGTTTGTAGCAGATTGAGCGGAGAAACGCCACTCTCCGGATGCGGGGAAACCGCTGATTCCGCGGATTTTCGCGGATAAGAAAGCGGCGCGGGCGGGACCCGCCCGCCGGCGGGCCATGAAGGCTACTCCAGGATATTGAGAAGCGACCGGGCGCAGAAAACCCGATCGCGGCGAGCCTCTGCTTTAACCGGACTCAACACGCCCTTCTTTACAAGCAAATCAACGGCGCGCGCGGCCGTGTTGTAAGAGGTCTTAAGGGCTTTTTCCAGACCGCGGATGGTCACAAAGGGATTGCCGGCAATGCAATCCAGCACCCTGACCGGAGCCGGAGAGGCGACGCCCGAGAGCTGCTCGCGCCAGGCGGCGAGAAGCTGGTTGATACGCTCGGACCGCGAAAGCGCATCCTCCGATTGCCGGGCGACGCCGTTCAGGAAGTATATGAGCCAGCCTTCCCACGCGCCATGCCGCGTGACGCTCAACAACCCATCGTAATAGTCGCGGCGGTTGGCTTCGAAGAAGGCGCTAAGATAAAGAAGCGGCACGGGCAGGATGCCGCGTTCAATCAGGAAGAGCGTGATCAACAGACGGCCGACGCGGCCGTTTCCGTCGAGGAAAGGATGGATAGCCTCAAACTGGTAGTGTGCGAGGGCAATCTGGACAAGAGGCGGAAGCTTCCTGTCGTGCAGGAACGTCTCCCATGCTCCGAGACAGTTCATCAACTCGTCGGGAGGCGTCGGTATGTACGAGGCTGTAGAGATCGTGCTTCCCGGCCGACCGATCCAGTTCTGTGTGCGGCGGAACTCGCCGGGCGTGGCATGGCCGCCGCGAACTCCTCGCATCAAATGGCTATGCAGCTCGCAAACAAGGCGCAACGAAAGCGGGAGATGTTTCAGGCGCTTCATGCCGTGTTCCAAGGCGACAACGTAGTTGGCCACTTCGCGCAGATCATCGGGGCTGCGATCCACGACCGCGCCGGCCTCGACGGCCAACAATTCGCCCAGTGTCGCCTGGGTGCCCTCGATCCGACTGGACAACACCGCTTCACGGCGGATGAACGGGCGGATAAGGATATGCGGATTCGGCAGTCGCCGGCCTTCCCCGGCCAGGCGGCCAAGAAGCCGATCGGCATCGGACAAGGCGCTAACCAGTTCATGCGACCATGTTATGGCCGGAGGCAAGGGATCGGGCACGAACGCCCTGGCATCTCCGGCAAGCTTCACCCAACGGCCGGACGAACCGGAAACAGCACTCTTCCCTGTTTTCATGGATGGAAACAATAGAACGCCTTATTTCCATTTGCAACAGTAAATTGAAACAAGGATGCGGGTGTATCTGGATAAGTTTTCGGGTACACGAGCGCGGCGTCATCAGCTTACACCTATGCGGCCAGCTCCCGGAGGCGAGTTTTGTCCTCATCCGTGGCGGTTCCGGCCGCCAGCCTGGCGGAAAGCATGGCGAGTTCTTCGGCCGGCTTCATCCGCTCCGTATGATCAATATGCACGGCTGGTCCCGCGTTATGCATCCGCGCAAGGGTCGATGCTACTCGGAGACTACAAAAAGCGCCTAGATGGGCAGCGGCTCCGACAAAATCTCACGAAGCTAAAGAAGATATTGACATTATTACCGATAAGGCGTTTATTACTCACCAGTAATAAAGGGCTCTCCAGTGAATGACCAAGTCATACATTCAGAGACGGAACTGCTTGAAGCTCTTCGCAATGTATTCGACAAGAGCCCGTTTCGCATCGCAATCCATCAAGCTGCGTTGACCGCCCATGGTACCGACCTGACTGTGCATGTGGAATACGAAGGCCATTCGGCCACATTCGCTGCGGAGTGCAAGCTCAACCCCACAAGCCAAGCTCTGGGCCAAGTTCTGGCTTTGACCAGCGGTAAGCAACTCCCCTTACTCGTCGCCGTTAAGTTGTCCGAGTCGCTAGTTGAGCAATGTCGGCAACGCGGAATCAGCTGCCTGGATCTCAACGGTAGAATCTGGATCAAAGCACCGGGTCTCTTGATTGATCGGACTATTCCTGCATCTCAAATCCGATACCGCCTGGCCGAACCGGAGATTCAATTCTTCTCGACAAAAAGTACTCGTCTACCGCGCGCCCTGCTAAGCTACCCGAATAGGACATGGCGCCAACGCGATCTGGCCGAACTCACCGGCCTCAGCCAGGGTCTCTTATCTCGCCTGCTGAACCATGCCGCAGGCCAGGGATGGGTCACGGGCCGACGCGGCGACTGGGAACTCGCCCGTCTTGATCTGCTTCTTGACGCATGGGTAAGAGCTGACGTTTGGCCCAAACGTGTTACTCGACACCAATACTCAACGATATCCAATGATTTCCCAGGCTTGGCCCGAGGGCTTGTGGAAAAGACCGTAGGAGATATCGCGTTTACCCAATGGTTCGCCGCGGATTTACGGTTCCCATACACCCAACCACCCCTGCTATCCGTTTATCGACGTGAATTTCTCAATGCTGAAGAGAAGGAATTCCTGCATCTTCGTGAGGTGGCCGACGGTGGTAAACTCTGGGTACTCGTTCCAAAAGATCCCGGGGTCTTCCAGACGATTCGCAGAATTGACGGGTTTCCCATCGTCTGTGACGTCCAGATATACCTCGACTTGTTACAGGTTGGGCTGCGGGGACCCGATCAAGCCAAGGCCCTCCGTGAATGGGAAGGGTTCTGCACCTCGTGAAATACGAACACTACAGCCAGTACAAGCCTGAAGACACGGAACGCGCCGAGTCCGCCCTTCTCAGCGCATGGGCCGTGCTGGAGGAGTTCCGCGATGACCTCGTTTTAGTCGGCGGCCTCGTGCCACGCTACATCTGCCGGGCCAACCCCGACGAGCTTCAACCGGTAACCATGGACGTCGATGTCGGCGTAGCCTTGAGTTTAAGCAGCGGCATGTACGATACCACCACGAAGCGACTAAGCGACGCTGGCTTCAAGTGGGAGGACAAGCGCTTTCAGAAGACGTTCGGCAGGACGAAGCTCTACCTTGATCTTCTCACAGACCGACCCCACAGGGATGCGCCGGACTCCGCCATGGTAGACGATGTGCCAGTCAGCGCTGTCTATGGTCTTCAACGGGCTCTTGAGGCATACCGGGAAGTCGAGATCACTGGTCGCGATCTGTACAATGCGGTTGTCACCGAAAAGGTTAAGGTGTGCGAAGTCGGGCCGTTTGTATGTCTCAAGCTCCAAGCATACGGCAACCGGCATCAAAGCAAGGATATCTTCGATTTTGTCCGTGCTGTCAGAGACTACGACCGTGGTGGTCCAACAGAGGCCGTGAGTCTTATTCACGCGGAACGGGGTCGCAACCTCGCCTATGACATCGCCATCAATGTTCTGGCCGGCCATTTCACAAGCCAGGAATCCAAGGGCCCAGCCCAGTATGCGGACTTCTGTGTAGGTGGTGTCCAGCTACAGACAGAAGATGGGCGGTTTATTCAAGCCCGGCGCATTAACGAAGCCATGGACGTGGCGCAGCTCCTTCTAAAAGGGGCTTCGTAAGGCCGCGCATACGGTGCCGCCGAGTAGCACGCGCCGCGGCATCGGTCATTCATCCTGCGCACGACCACCCCCGAACGACGCCATGATCTCGTAGAAGCTTTTCGGCCTTGATCTCGCGCCGGGTAGAGGCCCGGACGGCACGAGCGGATCCAAGCAGTCGGCCTGTTTCGATGCCCAAGCGAACCAACGGGCGGCCTCCGATCCCTTACCGGTGGCAACACCCTTTGCGCGCCAGTTCTCCATCCTCGCCTTTATGTAGTCGCGCAAGGTCCGGCTCTTAGCCCAGGACTCCGCATTGGCGAGCAGGCGTTCAACCAACTCTGCTTCCCGGAGTTCCGCCTTCTCCCGCTCCCAGCGCTCCGCGTCAAGTTTCTGGCGTTCCTCTGCCGCCCTGGCGGCCCGCTCATCTGCTTCGCGCCGGGAGATGCCGGCCTGCTCCAAGCCCGAGATGAACTGCTTCAGCACATACTCCAGGGAGAACCGCTTGCCTTCGCGCCATGCCCGCCGGCCCTTATCGTTTGACCAGTCGGTCTTCAACACGAAGTGGCCCCTTACATACCGGGGATACCGTTGAAAACAATAGGGAGCAAAACGCCATTTAGGGTCCTGCCGTTCCTCTCTGGTCAGTTTGCGATCCTCCCGCTCGATCCGTTCCTCGATCGCAATAGCGACCTCACCACCCTCAACGGTCACAATCGTTCTTGGCCGCTCGCCGTCGGTCACCCGGACAGACCACCCGCGTGATTCACACTCCTTGAGAAGCGTGTCCATCGCCCGATACGCGCGTTGCCGACTCCTCTTGGTACCCATGATATCCAGGCAGCCGGCGCCCGGCCGGAAGCGCCCGTAATCGTCCTGGGAGCAGTCCTTGAGCACATGGCGTGTCTGCCGGATCAACGGATGCCACCGCGTGATCTTGTCCGGGATCGTGATTCCGAGCTGTTTCGCAGGCCGATCGTCAGGCACATGTCCCGCGGATGGCTCGATGGCGATCTCCCAATCCTGCTCCGGGTTCGGCAACGGCTCCTTCAGCGCAGCCCGATCCTCCGGGCCCTGGTTCCAGAAGCCTTGTGCAGGGCTCGGGATGTTGTTCCCTCGGCATAACCGGGAAAGGCGGCCATACGTGACCCCAAACGACCGGGCCACATCACGCTTCGGCTCGGTCCACACGCGTTCGTACAGACTGACACGACCGATAGTCTTCACACGCGCCTCCGGGTTCGCTGTCTTTCCCGCCGGGCATTGAGGCACCCGCAGGCCAGGCTCCCGGCATCACACCTTCGCTGCCAGCTTCCGCAGGCGCTCCTTGTCGGCGTCCGACGCCTTGCCGGCGGCCAGTTTCGCGGCAAGCGCCGCCAACTCTTCGGCAGGCTTCACCCGCGCCTTTTTCCCGGTCAGAACCTTGGGCATCGCGCCGACCAGCGCCGCCTTGAACTGCTCCCGGTCCGGCCGGAAGTAGTGTTTCAACACCACTTCGACGGTCGCGTGTCCGGTCACGCGGCGGACCAGTTCAACGGGCACCCCGGCGGATAGCGCGAGGGTGACGAAGGTCGCCCGCAACGCATGCCAGTCCCGGATACTCGCCGCCCGCTGACCCTTGCGCCGCTTCACCTGGGTCATGGACCGGATATCCTTCTTGATGCTCTTCTGCTGTGTCCGCAAGAACTTCTTGCCGATCATATCCTGCACTTCGTGGAGATCGTAGGAGACCGTGCATTTGGCATGCCCGCTGGCGGCCACGATCTGGCGCACCGACTGCCCGTCACAGTACCGCCGGAACACATCCAGAATCCGGTCCCGGCGCGGCCCTTCCCCGATATTCGCGACGATCGCAGCCTCGCCCTGCGCCCGGACCTCGGAAGCCGGCACGGGCTCTTCGACAACCTCTTTCTGCTTCTCTCCCTCGGCAAACGCCCGGGCCACGATCTTCTTGAACTGCCACGTCAGGCTGTCGGGATTGCGCTCCAGGAGCTCCGCGGCCTCGGGGAAGACCAAATCGCGGCCATTGTGTTGCCGGGCCTTCAGGACGGCCAGAAGCGGCTTGAAGATGGGAATCTCCACGCTCGCACCCGTCTTGGAGGTCTTCACCGTCAGCATGCCGTTATCGAGATCGACCGCCGACCACCGAAGTCCACACACATCGCCGCGCCGCATCCCCGTGCAAGCGGCCGTCACGATGAGCGGATACATGAACTCATCCCCGCGCGCTGCATCCAGCAGGGCCTTGAGTTCCAAATCGCTGAACGGCTTCCGGTGGACCATCTCGCTCTCGCCGGCCGCCCGGCGCCCGACGAATCCGGCAAAGGGATTCGCCGCACCGACGGGGAGGAACCGCTCGAAAGCCTTGTTCAGGAGCTTGGCATGGTCCCGGACCGTCTTCCGGGCGAATGCCTTCTGCATGGCCGTCATGTAGGCCCCGGCATCCTGCGGCGTCACCTGGTAGAGGTAGGCCATCTCCGCGTCGCGAGTGAGCATGAAGCCGGCGAACCTTTTGAACGCCGCGTCACACCCCTTCAGATACGCCTCACTTGCCGGGGTCTCCCGGCCGAGCCCCCGCCAACGCACGGACAGCTCGTTCAACCTGACATATTCAACGGCCTTTCCCGTCTTGGCCTCGATAAGCCGTTCCGTGAGGTGTTCAGCACGACCCTTACGCCCCTCCTCCGCCGTGTGGACAGCCAGGGCGATCTCCGCCTTCGTCCGGCTCACCTCGAAATCCGAATCGCCCTTCTGGCGCAGCGACGCAGGAGGAACTCCCTTCCAGCGCACGTTCAGATTCACGACCTTCCGCTTGCCGCAATGGTCCGTGTACTCGCCGTACCAGTAAGGCCGCAGGCCCCCGCCTCTCTGCTTCCTCAACATCAAGCTCATGGCGTCGCCCTCCGTGTTGAAAAGTCGGGGACATCATGAATCAATCTGGATACCCAAGCAAGCAATTTACACACACATTCACACACACAGGCCTATATTATATCAAGAAAACATAGGAAATACAGCATTTCAGAGGTTCGGCGTCAGGCTCATAACCTGAAGGTCGTTGGTTCAAATCCAACCCCCGCTACCAATCTTGTGAAGTGAAATAGCCCGCCGGAGCTTCGTGCGAAGGCGGGTTTTCTGCCGCCGATTTGCAGGCGGAAGGTTGCGGCGTTACGACGCGCGATCGGACGACTCGGCAAGGGCTGCTGCGCCGGAAGACTCGCGGACAGCGCCGGGGCTACGCCGATCACCGGCACCGCTCAAGCGGCCGGGACAAACCCCGCCCTACTTCCATGCCGAGCACTCCCGGCAGGTCCACTTCGACACCAACAAGGCGATCATCCGCGTCGGCAAGGAGGCCCGCTGGCCGGCACCAACGCCGACGCAGATCATGTAGACCGCGGTTGCCTGACCCGGTTCAAGGCTTGGCCGCGCAGCGGGCGTGGAAGGCACGAGCGATGTCGCCGAGGCGGGCATCGAGGATGGCAAAGACCTTGTTCCGTATGGCCGGGGGGACGCCACCGTAGAACGCTTCGGCGAGGCCGCCGGTGATGCAGGCGAGCGTGTCCGTGTCGCCGCCGAGCGAGACGGCAATCCGGATCGCATCCTCGAAGTCCGTCGAGTCCAGAAATGCCCGGATCGCCTGCGGGACGGTCTCCTGGCACGTCTCGTTGAAGGCGTAGCCGGGCCGGATTTCGTCCGTGTGCCGACTCAAGTCGTAGCCGAATGTGTCCTCCACGTACGCGCGGATGTCGTCCTTCGTTCTCCCCGCGCGCCCGAGAAAGATCGCGCCGGCAACGGCTTGGCCGCCCTTGATGCCCTCGGGGTGATTGTGCGTCACCGCCGTGAACTCGCGGGCCTTGCCGAGGACCTCCTCGAGGCTGTCATAGGCCCAGCCGGCCGGGCTGATCCGCATCGCGGCCCCGTTGCCGAAGCTGTGGTATGGACGGGGATCCGGGCCGGAGGCCCATGCGGCGAATCCCCCGCCGTACCCGCGCTTCGGGTAGAGCAGGAAGAATTTCTTGAGGTTCTCCGCGTAGGGGGTCCCCGTGAGAATCGTGTCCGCCAGCGCCACGGTCAGCACGGTGTCGTCGGTGAAGAAGCACTGCGGCGAGAACAGGGGGAACTCCTTGGACTTGATGTTGTTCCACTCGTACACCGAGCCGATGATATCCCCCGCGATCGCGCCGAGCATGGCCGCCTCCTCTCCCTGTTTATAAGCCGCACGCCGGCGCTTGGAAAGAAGCATCGCCATGCGGGCCGGATCACGCGGCGACGGGGGAAGATAACAACGCTCCCTGGCGACGAAACCGGGACAACGCCGCCGTGCTGCGGGTGGGCACCACGTCGGACTGGCCCTCGATCGCGCTCTCCCTGGCCGGCGTGGAGTTCCCGGCCAACGAGTCCAACGGCGCGGTGCTGGACCTGGGGCCGGGCCTGTCCAGTCCTTCGATGCCGATGGAGGCGTGGAACTGGCTGCTCGACTGCCGGTTTTCGAACAACCGCGGCGGGACCCTCCTGCGCCTGGCGGCGGACGACCGCTACCTGCACCTGCGCGGGACGGATTTCCTCGACAACGACTGCGCGGAGCTGCTGGTGCACGACTCGGGCGGCCTGTCGGACGCGGCCCAACTCGTGGTGCAGAACGGGCTGTTCGTCAGCAACGCGGGCTCGATCGCCGCCCGGGGGCGCGGCCACCTGCTCCTCCAGAACTGCACGCTGCACGGCAACGCCTGCGACATCACGGCCGGCGGCTCGGCCACGGCCAGCCTGCATACCGCCATCCTGTGGGCGCACGGGGGGGCCCTGGCCGAGGAGGCCGCGGGCCGTCTCGACGTGCAGTACTCCGCAACCGGCCTTCCCGCGCCCCACCCCGGCCCGGGCCACCTGACCAACGATCCTCACTTCGCGGACGCCGCGGGGCGCGACTTCCATCTCCACCGGCTCTCGCCGTGCCTGGACGCCGGGGATCCCGCGACCGAGCACCGGAACGAGCCGGAGCCGAACGGCGGCCAGGTGAACCTGGGCCGCTACGGGAACACGCGCGAAGCGGCCTGCTGGCGGGACTGGATGGGGCCCTCCATCGCCTGCACCGGCCTGACCGTTGTCCTGGAGTTCCCCACGCACAGCGGTTCGTGGTATCGCGCCGAATTCGCCCCGTGGCCTTCCGGGCCCTGGACCGAAATCGATGACCGTCAGGCCGACGCCGACGGGGTACGCCTGACCGCGCCGGCCGCGGGCGACCGGGGCTTCTTCCGGGTGTATCACTACCGGCCTTGAGCCCCCGCGGGAAGAGGAACCGGATCACGGCCGGGAAATGCTGAACCCCATAAACGGCCGCGAGGAACAGCACGTTCCCGCGGCACCCCGGCGCGCGGGCTGGAAAGCGGGGCTCGCGGTGGTATGATTTCTCCATGATCGATTCCGCGGTGTTTCATTTCCTGGAGCAGCTCAAGGCGAACAACACCCGCGGGTGGTTCATCCAGCACAAGGCGGAATACCGCGCGGCCCGGGCGGCGGTGGTGGAAACGATCGATCACGTGATCGCGGGCCTGGCGCGATTCGATCCGCCGATCGTCGAGCAGGACCCGGAGGATTGCCTGTTCCGGATCAACCGCGACGTCCGGTTTTCGCGGGACAAGTCGCCGTACAAGACGCACTTCGGCGCGTTCATCACCGACCGCGGGCGGAAGGTGGACCGGGCGGGCTACTACCTCCACGTCGAGCCCGGCACCTCGATGCTGGCGGGCGGGCTCTACCTGCCGCCGGCCCTGCCCCTGCGGGCCGTCCGGCGGGCGATCCTGTGCGACGGGCGGACCCTGCGCCGGATTGTCTCGCGGCCGAAGTTCGTGGAGCTGTTCGGGGCGACGCTGCCGGGCCGCCGGCTCAAGACCGCGCCGCGCGACATCCCGCGGGACCATCCCGACCTGGATCTGCTCCGGCTCACGAGCTTCGAGATCGTGCTTCCCCTGAAGGACGCCCGGCTCCGGAAGAAGGACTTCGTCGAGCATGCCGTCGGTGTGTTCGAAGCCATGCACGACTACATCGCCTGGCTCAACCGGGCGCTCGACACCTTCGCAGCGGACCCGCGCGCCTGACGGGAGGAAGCGGAACCACGGAGACACGGAGGGGGAAAGGCCCGCGGATCACGCGGATTGACGCAGAGGAAAAAAACGAGGAGAGGATGGGGGGAGAACAGAGGCCCCTTTGTTCTTGCAACGGACGGGCCATTGGGGCAGGGTGCGCGCGAAGGGGATCGTTCCAGGTCGGCATAACCATTTGCGCGCAGGCGCCATACAAGGAGGATCGCGGTCATGGACATGCAAGCGATTCAGACGTTTATCAGCACCACCCTCTCGCAGCTCGCGGTGAAGATCCTGGCGGCCATCGCCTTCTGGGTGATCGGCCGATGGCTGATCGGCCATATTGTCGCGCTATGCAGGGCGGCGATGAACCGGAGCAAGATTGACCCGACGCTGACAAAATACCTGGGCTCGATCATCGCCATCGTGCTGAACGTCACGCTGGCCCTGGGCATTCTCGGTTACTTCGGGATCCAGACGACGTCGTTCGCCGCCATGCTGGCCGGCGCGGGCGTGGCCATCGGGGCGGCCTGGAGCGGGATGCTCGGCAACTTTGCCGCCGGCGCCTTCATGCTCGTGCTGCGCCCGTTCAAGGTGGGCGATTTCGTGCAGATCGGCGGCCTCGTCGGCACCGTGCAGGAACTGGGCCTGTTCACCACCACCCTCGTCACGCCGGACAACGTCAGCACCCTGGTCGGCAACGGCAAGGTGTTCAGCGATACGATCCAGAACTTCTCGATCCGGCCGGTGCGGCGCGTCGAACGCACGGCGCAGCTGGCGGGCGGCGTGGACCCGCTGGACGCCATCGCCCGCTTCAAGGCGGCGGTGAGCCAGATCCCGAACGTGGCGAAGGATCCGGCGCCCGAGGTCAGCCTGCTCGACATCAACCTGCTGGGCACGGTGATCGCGGTGCGGCCCTACTGCCACACCGACCACTACTGGCAGGTCTACTTCGACACCAACGAGGCGATCATCCGCGTCGGCAAGGAGGCCGGCTGGCCGGCGCCGACGCCGACGCAGATCATGAAAACGACGGCCGCCTGACGCGATTCCGCGCGATCCAGGACCGCTTCCCCCGCGGCCCAAGGCCGCGGGGGGCGTACGCCGTTCACAGCAAACGCGGCGCGCCTCATCGTCCCGGCGTAATATGACGGCCCCTTTCGAAGTGCTCGACAGCCGCCCGACCCGAATGGGCGAACTGGTTCTCCAGCGGCGACGCGTGGCGGCGCTGGGCGACTCCACGGCCTTCGAGGTCAAGCTGAACGGCGAGTACCTGATGTCCAGCCTGTTCCACGAGGCCGAGGAGGAACTGGCGCGCCTGGCGCTGGGCCGGCTGACGGGTCGCGATTGGGAGGTCGTGGTCGGCGGGCTGGGCCTGGGTTACACGGCGGCCGCGGCGCTGGCGTTCCCGGAGGTGGCGCGGCTGACCGTCGTCGAGGCCCTGACGCCGGTCATCGCCTGGCACCGGCAAGGGCTCGTGCCCCACGGCCGGGCGCTGTCCGGCGAGCCGCGGTGCGCTTTTCTACAGGCGGATTTCTTCGCGCTCGCGCGCGGCGAGGGATTCGACCCGGCGCGGCCGGGGCACCGGTGGGACGCGGTCCTGCTGGACATCGATCACAGCCCGGCGCGGCGGCTGGCCGATGCGCACGCCGATTTCTACACGGAGGACGGGCTGCGGCGGCTGACCCGGTTCCTGCGGCCCGGCGGCGTGTTCGCGCTGTGGTCCAACGACGAGCCCGACGCGGCTTTCCTGGCGCGGCTGCGCCGGGCGTTCGGCCAGGCCGAGGGGCGGACGGTTTCCTTCGCGAACGCGTTGACGGGCGGACGGTCATCCAACGGGATCTACCTGGCCCGCGCGCCATGCCCTCACGGCAGGGAGATGCTGAAGCCCATGAACTGGGCGGCGAGGAAGAGCGCATAGATGGCGATCATCACCGCGGCCTCGGACCGCACGAACCGGCGGCCCGTGGTGACGAACATCTGGAGAAGCACGCCGGCCACGATCGTCAGCGGCAGGTCGCGCTGCACGATGATCGGCTCGACCGGCAGCGGCAGGGCCAGGCACAAGGCCCCCGCCGCGACGAGCCCGGTGAAGATGTTCGAGGCGTAGATCTCGCCCAGGGTCACGTCCGCCTGCCGGTGAATCACCGCCCCGAGCGCGATCGCCAGTTCGGGCAGCGAGGTGCCGAACGCGTAGAACGTCACGCCGATAAGCAGGTCGTTCATGCCCAGCCGCCGCGCCATGGCGCTGCCGTGCTCGACGACCCAGTTGGAGCCGAGAACGATCATCCCCACCCCGGCCAGGAAAAAAGCGATGTCGAGCCATGGGCGGGCAACCGCCACCGGCTCGCCACGTTTCCGCTCGCGCCGCGCCTCCTCGAGCATGCCGTGGAAGAACGGCACGTAGGCCGCCAGCAGGATCAGCCCGTCCAACCGGCTGATCTTCCCATCCATCGCCAGCACAAGCATCAGGGCCGCCGAGAGGATCATCCAGCTCGACTCCCGGTCCCGGATGGCCGGGCCGACGACGATTGGGCGCCACAAGGCGCAGAGGCCGGCGACGAACGTCAGGGTGACGAAGTTCGAGCCGACGATGTTGCCCACCGCGGCGGCCGCCTGCCCCCGCAGGGCGGCGAAGAACGACACGCAGAACTCGGGGAGCGACGTCATCACGGCGACCAGCAGGACGGTCACCACCAGCGGCGAGACCCGAAGCCAGGCCGCCAGCTTCGGAATGCGCCGCAGCACCATCTCCGTGCCGCCCCAAAGGAGCGCGATACCCAGGCCGAAGAAAAGGATCGAAGTCGTCATCTCCGTCCCTATTAACCGAACGACCGCCCGGCGCAAAGCAATTATGGAGTAATGCGTCAGTCACGTAGCCCGCGGGCGTCGCCAGCGACGCCCCTACAGCCCCTCTGCATCACTTAAGGATTACATTATGAAGGCCCGCGCGCGATGGGCTCACGGCCCGACCAGGCGCACGCGGTAATAGACGCGGGCCAGGCCGGCCGCCGCGTCGGTCGCGCCGCACACGCCGCCCGTCGCCGTCAGCGGGCCCGGCAGGTCCAGCCACGCTCCGCCGGGGGCGAGGTCAGTCCGGCACTGTATCCGGTACTGCCGGCCGGGCACGGACTCGAATTGCAGGTCCCACGCGCCGCCTCGCGGCATCGGCCGGCGCATGACCAGCGCGCTGGCGGGATCGCCCGCGTCCGTACCGGCCAGGGTCTCGTGCAGGTCGGACATGCCGTCCAGGTCGGAATCCGCGCCGGGCAGCCCGACGCGGCGGCCGGTCAGCGTGACGAAATGGAAGCCGTAGTTGCCGTATACATCCAACTCGCCTTCCGCGGCTTCGCCGAGGAAGTGGGCGGAGAGATAGCGGTCGTTCCCCGAGACGCTGTCGCTGGCAATGACGCCCGACACGTGCAGCGAACCCAGCGAGGCGGCGCCCAGCGCCGCGTTCAGGCTGGCCCACGGGATCGCAACCTCCCAGCGATCCGTCTGCCGGTTGGCGTCGTCATCGGAGGATCCGGTCGGCACCGCGCCAGCGCCATCGAACTGCGACAGGCGGGCGCCGGGCACGGGCTGGAACATCGTCGCGCCGGAGGACAGGTAGAACACGCCCTGGCCGAAATCGCAGCCGTTCCCAAGGTTGAAATGCGGGAAGATGCCGTCGCCGTATTCGTCGCCCAGCACGATGGCCACGTTCGCCGCGGGCACAAGCCCCAGGTTGTGGAGCCGGTCCAACCCGGCCGGCGCACCGCGAAGGTTCCACAGGTTCTCCACGCCGCCAGCCAGCGACCCGGCCGCCAGGAAAAGGATCATGCCGTTGTTGTCGCCGGCCAGGTCGCATCCCGTCGCGCCGAGGTACAGGTTCGTCGCATCGGTGTTGACGTACACGTTGCCGAAGCTCCCGAAGCCGGCGGTCGGCGAGGTCGCTAGCGCGCCGCCGGAGAGATCGAGATCGAAGGATTCCCCGGCGCTATTCTGGCCCGTGGCGGAACGCGTTGCGATCGCGGGCGAGCCGGGCGCGCACTGGACGGGCGCCGGGGCCGCGGGCGACGCGGACCGGATCGTCAGCGCCCAGTCGCCGCCGCCGTTATCGTCCCACACCCCCTGCCCGTCCGTGAACGCGAAGTCCAGCCGGCGCGCGCCGTCGGGGACCGCGACGGAACAGGTCCAGGCCGAGTCGCCTTCCCGCGTCATGGCCAGGTCGCGGACCTCCTGCCAGCCGTCCCGGCCAATATGAACCTGGAGCGCGGCCGCCTCCCGGAAGGCGTTGGTCCCCGGGACGTAGCGGAGCGTGATCGTCGTGTTCTCCGCCGCATCGTCGGGCGCGATGCGGACCGAGCCGGCCGGATACGTCAGGTTCGCCCCGGGGCGGACCTTGGACAGCCGCCCGGCCAGCCGGGTCCAGACCGTGACGGAGCCCGACGGATTGCGGACGCGGTGGGACGCCGGCCATTCAAGAGCCCGCGCGGAGGTGAGATAGTCCTCCACCTCGCTCATCGTCGCGTACCAGACGTCGCCGCGGTCGCCGAGCGCGGCGCAGAGCGCGTCCATGTAGGCCCAACTGTTGTTCGACTGGCTGTAGTCCAGTTCGTAACTGTGGCCCCAGATGAACAGCAGGGCCATTCGTTCCTCCGCGCGCGCTGCGAACGCATCGGCCAGTCCCTGCGCGGCCGAATGATGGCATGTCGGGTGCCACTTGAGCGGGTTCGGCGGGAAGTACTCGAGCGCGTACGAGTCCAGCGTCGTCCGCGCGCTCTTCACGCCCAAGTTCGCCAAAAGGGAGATCACGCGGTTGTTGAACGCGCCGAAGGGGTACGAGAGGCTGCGGATCGTGTACCCGGCGGCGGCCCCCAGCGCGGCGCGGTCCGTTCCGACCTCCCACTGCACACCGCCGTCGTCGAGGCCGTCCAAGTACGGATGGTGCACGGCATGCGAGGAAACCTCGTGCCCGGCGTACAGCGACGGGATTTCGGCGGTCGAGACGAACGTGTCGGAATTGAGCGAGCCGGAGTTGAGGTGGAACGTGCCGCGGATCCCGTGCGCGTTGAAGAGGCCGACCAAGCCGCGGTCCTGCACGTGGCCGTCGTCGTAGCTCATCACCAGGGCCTTCCACCGCCCGCCGGGGAACGCGAAGCGTGCCGGGTCCAGGGCCGGAACCTCGCGCTCCACCGCCCCGTTCACGCGTACGGCGCTCGCCTGGTCCACCAGCGTCGGCGCGGGCCCCGCGTCGATCACCACGGTGTTCGCGGCGCCCCCGACGAGCGCAACGCGGAAGTTGCCGTCGTTGGAATGGAAGTCCGCCTTCACGGCGCGCTCCGACCACGAGCCCGGCGCCACGAACTGGAACGCCGCGTTGGCCCCGTCCGGCTTGTCCGACCATTCCGAGCCGAGTGGCGACAACGGCCCGATGTCCGGGAACGTGTATACCAGGCGGCCCTGCGTCACCGTCGCCAAGGTCGAGTTGTTGTTCCAACCGTTGAGCGTACCCGCGAGTGCCACGGACCGGCCCTCGGCCGTGGAACCGGACGGCGGCAGGTTGGTGATGGTGATCGTCAGGCTGGTCCCCGCGGCCCGGTTCGCGAACAGCAGCCAAACAGGGAGCAGCCAAGGCAGGCCGGGCAGGATGTGTTTCATGCGCGCCACCCTACGCCCCGCCAAAAAACGCGTCAGTGACGCGCATCACCAACGGTCAGAACGGCGCGTCGCGGTACTGTATGCTGGCGGCGAGATCCTTGTCCCGCACCACCCGGTCCAGCCAGGCGCGGTCAATGATCGGGAAGCCGCGGTTGAAGTCCACGACTCCCTCGGCCTTCAGCCGGGCGAACAGGCGCGTGACATGCTCGCGGCTCAAGTTCAGCAGCGAGGCGATTTCAGGCTGCCGCAACTTTTTGCGGATGAATATTTTACCCATCCTGTCTTCTCCACACTGGCCGCTCAAGGTCTGGAGGTAAAGGGCCAGGTCGTTGAGCCCGCTGCCGCGCGCGGCCTTGTCCACGAGGTAGCGCGCGAT
Source organism: Kiritimatiellia bacterium (assembly GCA_018001225.1). Lineage (NCBI taxonomy): Bacteria > Pseudomonadati > Kiritimatiellota > Kiritimatiellia > Kiritimatiellia bacterium. Next base: position 42,700 of record JAGNIJ010000030.1, read on the forward strand.
CTTCGAGAGGGCCAGCACAACCTGTCCCCGGAAGGCGGGCACGGCCAGGAACCGGCGCACGAAATCATCGCGGCCGATCTCGAGGAGGGTGCAGGCCGTCGCGGCGCCGGCACTGGTGTAGTAGGTATCGAGCATCGCCTCGCCGAAGCCGAACAACTCCCCCGCCCGCACCACGGCCAGCCGCACCGGCTCGCGGGCGCCGTCGCCAAGCTTATGGAGAACCACCTCGCCCTTCAGGACGGCGTGTACTTTCCGGGACGGCTCGCCCTCGTCGTAGATCGGCTGGAATTTCCGGTACGAAACGCGGCGGCACAGCGGCGCGAGGTCGCGGATTTCCCGCTCCGTGCAGCCCGTGAAAAACTCAACCGTCTTAAGGTCCGCCGGGTCCGCCATCGCGCGCTCCCTGATCCGGAAAGGGCCCCTTGAATTCGGCGATCCGTTTCATCCGCTCCAGACCCTATCAGAAGGCTCCCCGGAAGCCCATGTTTGTACTATAATCAGGCGACATGGGACAGGATTTGCATTCAGGGCGGCGGCCGGACATCGCGGCGCGGCAAGCCGCGCGCGCGACGGCGCTGGTGGCGCAGGTGGCCGAAGCCGTGGCGCGGGGCCAACCGGCTGACGCCACGCTCCAGTTTTTTTTTCGCGCCCACCGGGAGTGCGGCTCGCGCGATCGCAAGTTCATGGGCGATCTCGTGTTTTCATTTTTCCGCTGGAAGGGCTGGCTGCCGGAATCCCCCCTGGAGACGGCCTGCGCACTGGCGTGGGCCCTCGACGCGGGCAGCCCCCACCCCTCGGCCACAGCCCTGTCCGGCGGCGAACCGCCGCCGCCCTCGGGCCGGCTGACACTGGAGGAGAAGGCCATCCTGGTCGCCCGCCGGTTGAATCTCGATGCGCCGCCCCGACCGGCGGACCTCCTGCCCTCCTGGGTGCCGGCCAGCCTGGCGGGCCACGCCGACCGCTTCATCGAAGCCATCCAGCGGCGCCCGCCCGCCTGGGTGCGCGTCCGGCAGGGCCACGTCCCGGCCGTGCGCGCGGCCCTCGAACGGGAGAAGATCCCCGCTTCGCCGCAGGCCGTGGTGACGTGCGCCCTCGCCCTGCCGGGTTCCTCGCCCCTGCAGCGACTGGCCCCGGACCTCCGGACGCGCTTCGAAGTGCAGGATCTCGCCTCGCAGGCCGTCGGGCTGCTGGCCGCGCCGCAGGCCGGGGAGAACTGGTGGGACGCCTGCGCCGGCTCGGGCGGCAAGGCGCTCCACCTGGCCGACCTCATGGGGAACCGCGGCCGGATCGTGGCCTCGGACATCCGGGCCGACGCGCTGGCGCGGTTGCGTCAGCGCGCCCGCCGGGCCGGTTGCGCCATCATCCGCATGTCGCCCGCGGCAGAAACCGGCGGCCCTCCCTTTGACGGGGTGCTGGTCGACGCCCCCTGCTCCGGGCTCGGCACATGGTCCCGGAATCCCGACGCGCGCTGGCGCACGGCGGCCGGCGATCCCGAACGGCGCGCGGCGGTGCAAGCGGACATCCTGGGGCGCGCCGCGCAGCGGGTAAGGCCCGGAGGCCGCCTCGTGTATTCCGTCTGCACCCTGACCCGCCGCGAAACGCTGGATAGCACGGATGAATTCCTGCGGGCGCATCCCGAATTCCGGCTTGAGCCGGGCGCCCATCCGCTCTCCGGCGCGGACACGGATGGCCGGTTCTGGATCTGGCCATGGGACGGCCCCTGCGACGGGATGTACGCGGCCCGCTTCCGGCGCGGCTGAAGCCTTCACGCTTGCGGCGGGAGGCGTTTGTGTTAACGTTTTCCCTCATGAGATTTCGCGGCGGGGAGACACGGTAACATGCTGGGATGGCTCTTTTTGGCCTGCTGCGCCGCCCTGGCGGCCGCCTATTTCATCTACGGGCGTTTCCTGGAGCGGAACCTGGACATCCGCGCCGACCGCGTCACGCCCTCCGTGACGCTACAGGACGGCATGGACTACGTGCCGACCCGGACGTCCGTGCTGTTCGGGCACCATTTCAGTTCCATCGCCGGGGCGGGCCCGATCGTCGGGCCCATCATCGCCGGCCTGGCCTTCGGCTGGTTCCCGGCCCTGCTGTGGATCCTGGCCGGCTCGATCTTCATCGGCGGCGTGCACGACTTCACGGCCCTCGTCGCCAGCCTGCGGCATCGCGCGCGTTCCATCGGCGAGCTGTGCCGGGACCTTTTGAACCCCTCCGCGTACTACGTGTTCCTGGTCTTCATCTGGCTCACGCTGATGTACGTCGAGATCGTGTTCATGGATCTCACGGCCTCGACCTTTGCGCCGGCGACCCAGCCGGAGACCGCGGACCTCCAGTTGCACCAGGGCGGCGTCGTGGCCACCGCGTCCGCGCTGTACCTGCTCCTGGCCGTGCTCTTCGGGTTGACCGTGTACCGCTTCAAGGTCTCGATCGGCCGCGCCACGCTGGTGTTCGTCCCCCTCGTGTTCCTGGCCCTGTGGGTCAGCCACCTCCTGCCGCTGCGCGCCGACCGCCTCCCGGAGGTGTGGCTGCTCGGCAGCGCGAAGAACACCTGGCTGGCGGTCCTGCTCGTTTACTGCTTCTTCGCCTCGATCCTGCCGGTGTGGGTTCTGCTCCAGCCGCGCGACTATTTGTCCTCCTTCCTCCTGTACGCCTGCGTGGGCGGCGGGGTCGCGGGCCTGCTGGTCTCCTCGGCGCGCGGGACGGTCGCCATCCAGTACAACCCCTTCACCGGGTGGTCGAACCCGGAGCTCAAGGGCCTGTTCCCGGCCCTTTTCATCACCATCGCCTGCGGGGCGGTCAGCGGCTTCCACTCCATCGTCGCGTCGGGCACCACGTCCAAGCAGTTGTCGAACGAGAAGTCCGCGCGCACGGTGGCCTACGGCGGCATGCTGGTCGAAGCGGTCCTGGCCCTCGTCGCGCTCGCGGCCGTCATGATCATGGCGGACAAACCCGCGGGGCGGAACCCGGTGGCCATCTTCGCGGGCGGGCTGGGCGAGTTCCTCTCCGCGCTGCACGTCCCGCGCCAGGCCGCGGTGACGTTCGGCCTGCTGGCGGTCAGTTCCTTCCTGCTGACGACGCTCGACACGTGCACGCGGCTGGCGCGGTTCATCTTCGAGGAGCTCTTCGGCTTGAGCGGGCGAACGGCCCGCTACGCGGGCACGCTGGCCAGCCTCGCCCTGCCGGCGCTGGTGGTCTTCCGCCAGGTCGCCGGCCCCGGCGGGAAGCTCATGCCCGCCTGGCAGGCGATATGGCCGGCCTTCGGCGCGACCAACCAGCTCCTGGCCGCGCTGGCCCTGCTGGTGGTCTACGCGTGGCTGCGGCGGAACGGGAAGCGGACGGTCTACGTCCTGCTCCCGATGCTCTTCATGTGCGCGTCGACGCTCACGGCCCTCACGCAGTTGGCGGTGCTGAACCTGTTCCGGAAGGGCAGCCTGCTGGTCGGAAGCCTCTGCCTGTTCCTCGCCCTGCTCGCCGCCGCGCTGATCCTGAACACCGGCTGGAACCTGCTCCGCCCCCGCCCCGCGCCTGTCGGATTCGCGCCGGACACGAAGTAATACCAGGGACAGGTGCGAGGCGGTACGAACGGCGTCGCAGAGCGCCTGCGAGCCCTAAATCTACCCGCCTTCACCCGGATTTGGTATCAGAACTGGAAGTAGATGTACGGCGCGCTGTTGTTCACGGCGGTCAGGACGATCACGATGACCAGCAGCGCCAGCCCGGCCACGCGCAACGGCCACGGCCAGCGGCGCACGCGGGCGTTGAGATCCAGGTATTCCTGGCTGAACTCGACGAACATGTTGCCCAGGAAAATCGCCCAGAAACCCCAGAGGATCCAGGGCGTCGGCGGGACCGGCCCCTCGCGGAAGCCGAACAGGATCTTCAGCATGCGGCCGATCATCGGGACGCTAGGCGCCCGGAAGAACAGCGTGCTGAACATGGTACAGGCGTAGGTGAAGATCGTCGCCGCCAACAGGCCGGGCGTCAGCCGGCGCGACGGGCTCTTCCAGCCGATCCTCTTGCGGAACCCGCGCCAGAGGTAGTAGAGCGCCATGAGCACGGCATGGAAGCCGCCCCAGAACACGAAGTGCCAGCTCGCGCCGTGCCACAGGCCGCAGAGCAGCAGGACGATCATGCCGTTGAGCAACGCGCGCCCCCCGCCCTTCCGGAAGCCGCCGAGCGGGTAAAAGAGATAGTCCCGCAACCAACTGGTCAGGCTGATGTGCCACCGGTTCCAGAAATCCGCAATCGAGGAGGCGAACAGCGGCCGCCGGAAATTCTCGACGATGCGGATGCCGAAGAGGCGCGCGGAGCCGATGGCGATGTCCGAGTAGCCCGCGAAGTCGAAGAAGATCTGGACCGAGAACGCCATCAGGGAGCTCCAGACCGTGAAGGTGGAGTAGCCCCCGGGATTGGCGTAGACCGCGTCCACGAGGATGGCGAACCGGTCGGCGATGACCAGCTTCCGGAAGAAGCCGAAGATGATGCGCGTCAGACCGGCGCCGATGTCGTCCCACGTCGGCCGCTGGTACGTGGACAGCTGGTGGATCAGGTTGCTGGCGCGCTCGATCGGGCCGGCGACGAGCTGCGGGAAGAACGAGACGAAGAGGGCGAAATTCACGAAATCCCGCTCGGCGGGGATCTGCCGGCGGTAGAGCTGGATCGTGTAGCTCATCGTCTGGAAGGTGTAGAACGAGATGCCCACCGGCAGGATGATGTGCATCGGCACCCAAGCGATTTCCAGCCCGAGGAGGCGGCCCAGGCCGACGGCATTGTGCATGAAGAAATCGCCGTACTTGAAGAAACCCAGCATGCCCAGGTTGCCGGCGACGCTGGCCGCGAGGATCAGCCGTCGGGCGCGGGGGCTTTCCGCGCGCGCCAGGCCCAATCCGCAGAAGTAATCGAGGAACGTGGAGATCGCCAGCAGCGTTCCGTAGATCGGGGTCTCCCAGCAGTAGAAAAGGTAGCTCATCACGAGCAGGAACCACTGGCGGCCGCGCAGCGGCAGGCGCAGGTAGGCGCAGAAGACCACGATCAGGAACACCGCGTATGTGAAACTGTTGAAGAGCATGGCGCTACGGGGTTCCGGTTACGAACGCTTGCAGGTGATCGCAGAGCTGCTCGGCAAAGCGCTGGTGGTTGGGCGGCTTGAGGTGGCTGCTGGTCAGGAACTCGTCGTTGGGCAGGGCGTCGCGCATATCCCACAGGGGCAGCGTCATGGCCGCCGCCTGCGCCCGCAGGTCCTCGATGAACGCGGCGTCCCACTTCGCGCGCGCGTCCTGCAGCAGGGCGCGGCGCGGCTGGGCCACGATCACGACGGGCACGCCGATTTTTTTCAACCCGTCCAGGAACTCCCCGAGCATCCGGCTGGATTCCCCGGCGTAGGTGAACTGGATATCCCCGGCGGGGGGCGGGGGCAGTTCCATCGCGGGCCGCCAGGCCGTGCCTTTCAACTGCCAGGGACGGTAGTTTACGGCGGGAGCGTAGAACATCGTGTGGATGCCGGGCAGGCGGACATCCAGCCAGGACCACAGGTATTCCTTGAGCCGGTACAGGGCCACCCGGTCGTACACCGCGAAGGCTAGCGTGTCCTCGATCCGCGCGTGGCGCTTCAGGAACGATAGCGGCAAGCCCCCCAGGATGGCCGGGCGGCCGGCCAGGCGCGGCAGGTCGGTCCGGCAATGCAGGAACCCGCGGTGCGCGTGCTCGAGGCTGTAGTCCGCGAACCCGGTCACGGCCAGGATCAGCGACGGGGGATTCAACTGAAGGTATCGGGCCAGGAGCACGTATTCGATCGACGTCATGCCATCGGACGACCAGTTGAGCACCTTCCAGTCGGAGCGCCCGTTCACGCGGCGCTCGTTGAGCAGCGCCTCCAGCCGGGCGGGATAGGTCTGGCGGCCGAGGTACTCGCCCGCGTAGGCCTGCGAGTTGGAGATCAGCACCACGGTCGCGCCCTTCGGGCCGCGGCCGACGTCCCGGATGTACTCCGGCCAGCCGCGGAACCGGTAGGGATTGCGGTTATCCTCCAGGCCGCCCGGCACGGCGGGCAGCAGGCGCCGAGCCAGGACCTCGCCAAGCCCCAGCACCAGCACGGCAACCAGAATGACCCATGGCCAGCGTCTTTTCATGACAGGAATGGAAAGCCGGTACGCTAGGGGAAGCCGTCCCGGTTGGCAAGTCCCGATGCTTTACAGGGCGGTGCGGCCCACGTATAACAGGCGCGCGGCAAGGCGGATCGAATGAAGGACCTCACCTCCAGCAAGGCGGCGGCGCTCGCGGCGGGCGGCTTCCTGGCGCTCCTGTTCACGCTGGTTTTCCTGCTGAACGCCTGGGTCTGCGACGACGCCTACATCACCTTCCGGAGCATCGACAACCTCCTGCACGGGCATGGCTTGCGGTGGAATGTCGCGGAACGGGTTCAGTCTTTCACGCATCCGCTGTGGATGATGCTCATGACCGCGGCCGCCGGGCTGACCCGCGAGTTCTTCTTCACGACGATCGGTGTGTCCCTGCTCCTGGGCCTGGCGACGCTGCGGGTTCTGCGGGCCGGGGCCGTCCTCGTGTTCCTGCTGGTCAGTTCCAAGGCGTTCATGGATTACTCCAGTTCCGGCCTGGAGAACCCGCTGTCGTATTTGCTGCTGGCCCTGTTCTTCCGGGAGTTCTTCCGGGAATCCCCGGCGGACGATGGGGACGACCGCTGGCGAATCGGGCGCCTGGTGCTGCTGGCCACGCTGGCCTACCTGAACCGGCACGACACGATCCTGCTCTTCCTCCCGGCCCTGGGTCTCGTCCTCGCTCAAGGCCTGCGTCGCCACGGCGCCCGCGCCCTCGCGCCCGTGCTGCTGGGCGGCCTGCCCGCCGCGGCCTGGCACGTATTTTCCGTCGTGTACTACGGCTTCTTTTTCCCGAACACCTACTACGCCAAGCTCGCGGGCGCGGGCGTCGCCGGCTCCGTCCTGCGCCGGCAGGGCTGGGCCTACCTCGTCAACAGCCTGAACTTCGACTTCCTCACGCTCTTCGTGACCGCCCTCGGCCTCGGCACGCTGCTCCTGCCGCGCGCCCGGAAGGCGCCGGGGCTGTGCGCCGGGCTGGGCGTGCTGCTGTATTTCGTCTACGTCATCCGGATCGGCGGGGATTTCATGAGCGGACGTTTCCTCGCCCTGCCCTTCCTGCTGGGCGCCTGGCTCGTCGCGCGGGAAATCACGGCGCGCCGGCTGGGCTGGATCGCGTTCACGCTGCTGGCGCTGTATAACGTCATCGCCCCGCGCGCGCCGATCAAGACCAGCCGCGCGTACGCCCGCTGGGACCCCGACGAGCACAACGGGATCTCCGACGAGCGCGCCTATTATCAGGATGGCTCCTCGCTGCTGTTCTACTCCCCCGCCTGCCCGCCGCCGGACAATGCCTACACGCGGCTGGCGCTCCAGGCGCGCGGGGCGCCGGACACGACGTTCGTCTCCGAGACCATCGGCTTCGCGGGGTTCATCGTCGGCCCGGAGAAATACGTGATCGACAAGCTGGGCCTCACCGATCCCCTGCTCGCGCGCCTGCCGATCTCGAGGCGGAGCCTGGCGAACTTCCAGATCGGCCACTTCGCGCGGCGGCTCCCGCTCGGGTATTTCGAGTCCTGCGCGGACGGGGTCAACCGGATCCAGGACCCGGGCGTGCGGGCGTACTACGACGGGCTGCTGCTCATCACCCGGGCCCCGCTGTTCGCGCCGGGCCGGTGGAAGGCCATCCTGGAGTACAACCTCGGTTCCAAACGCCGGTACAAGCAGGATTACCTGGCCGACTAATTTCCTGTTGACCGCCCAGCTTAAACGTATAATAGTCGTCCAGGATATGGAGGTTTCCATGAACTTGCGCGTGGCGATCGCCGTGCTGCTCTGCGGCCTCACCGGGGCCGAGGCCGCCGTCACCAATTACGTCGACAATTTCAACGATACCGACGCGCGGGAGCATAACTGGATGTACTGGGGCGTCCCCACGGGCGGGGGCCCCACCCAGGATTACGCCGCGGTCTGGATGGCCAACGGCGGCGTCGGGAATTCCTCCCGCCTGACCCTCGATCTGCAGGATGCGCGCGAGGTCTACAGCAGCTACTGGCCGCAGTACCTGGTGGACGACTACCGGGACGCGGACCAGGAACTGGATTTTCGCAACCACTCGGTCAGCGCCATCTTTAATTCGCATAACGTGGTCGATGTGTTCAACGGCGGCACGCTCCACTTCTTCATCGGGGAGTGGCAGGACAGCGAGCACTATTCCTTCTACTACCACGACACGGCCTTTACCGTGAACGTGCCCCAGGGCGACTGGTCCCAGTTCACCACCATCGACATCGGCACGGGCGACGAAGACTGGACCCTGCTGGCGGGCTCCAATCCCGTAACAGCCACCAACCTGTTCGACAACCCCCAGCAGTACGGGTTCGTGATCGTCGGGGCCGGCAGCCAGCCGACGTTCAACCTGTCCATGGACGACTTCAGCGCGATCCAGACGATCCCGGAGCCGGGCGTGCTCGCGCTGCTGGGGGCCGGGCTGACGGTGTTGTATCTATACCGCCGGCGCCGCTGACGCGGCTTCCTTCTTGATTTTCCCCGGGGCCGGGCCATCATGGCCCGGTCATGGACACCCGCGAAAAATACTTCGCCGCCGACAAGTACCGCAACGTCGAGGGCATCCTCGGGATCGTCCGGGACGGGCTCTGCCACCGGTGCGGGGCCTGCATCGGGGTTTGCCCCGTCGGCACGTTCGGCATCGACGACCACGCCTACCCGAAGCAGGTGGACAAGTGCATCGAGTGCAACATCTGCGTCCGGGTCTGCCCCGGGCTGGCGGTGGACTACCCCGCGCTCGGCGAGGCGATGTTCCCCGGGCGCTACCAATTCGGCAGCCTCATGGGGCCCTTCCTTTCCACGTACGTCGGCCACGCCGGCGAGCCGGAGGTCCGGAAACTGGGCGCGAGCGGCGGGGTGATCACCCAGGTCCTCGCCCACTGGCTCGAGACCGGCCGGATCAAGGGCGCGCTGGTGACGGTCGAGGACCCCGACGAGCCCTCGCGCGGCAAGGGGATCATCGCCCGCACGCGCGAGGACATCCTGCGCTCCGCGCAATCCCGCTACTGCTCCGCGCCGTCGTTCTCCGCGCTCTACGACATCCGCAACGAGGAAGGCCCTTTTGCGGTCGTCGGGCTCCCTTGCCAGATCCACGCCCTGCGCAAGCGCCAGCTCATGGACCCGCGCTGGAAGCAGCGCATCCCGATGGTCATCGGCCTCCTCTGCCACTACAACCTGCCCTTCGAGTCCACGCAGGCCTCGGGGCGGATGCTCGCGCCGAAGGACCATAAACTCGCGCACACGAACTTCCGTCAGCGCGACGAGCGCGGCTGGCCGCACAACACGCTGGAGATGACGTTCACCGACGGCTCGAAGTGGCGCTCGCCGTACGGGCCGGCCCAGATCTTCAACATCGTCGCCCGCGTCTCGCCGCTCGGCCGCTGCCTGATGTGCCTCGACGCGGCGGCGGAGTTCTCCGACTTCTCCATCGGCGACCCGTGGATCCGCGACGAGCAGGGTCGCTGGAAGTACGACGAGCCCGGCGGCTGGTCGTCCATCCTCGTCCGCACGGAAACCGCGGCGGATTGGCTGCGGGACGCGGAACGGGCCGGCAAGCTGGTGATGAAGCCCATCCCGCCCGCCGAGGTCGAGCGCGGCCAGCACGCGATGATGATCGAGAAGAAGCAGCGGACAGCCTTCCGGCTGCGGCTCCGGAAGAAGTTCGGCAAGCCGGTCCCGGCCTATCCCATGCCCCTGCCGGAAACCTCGCCGGAGCAGAAACGCAAGGAGATGGCCTTCTGGTTCACGCGCATCCTCCCGGCCTTCCCGCGCCTCGCGAAGCTGGCGCTGAAGATCGGGCTCTCGCCGATCGGCGGGTACTTCGTCCGCCGCCGCATGAAGGCCCGCCAGCGCGCCGCCGCCAGCGGGAAGTACCTGGTCAGCACGTCCGACTTCGGCGACGCGAGGGAGAAAAAACAGGACTGACACGGCCGGGACGGCTGTGCCACGCTGCAGAAGAGCAGGATCAAAGAAAGAGTAGTGCGTGACACGGGCGTCCCGCCCGTGCACCCCCGTGAAGGAACTGCTCGGCGTCTTCAAGCCCCTGAACAAGGATTCCGAGATACATCGCCATCACCGCAACCTACCCCACTGGCAACAACCCGACTGCACATATTTCATTACCTTTCGTCTTGCGGATTCGTTGCCCCCAGAATGAACTGAAGCTGCTGGTGGCCGAACGGGAGTCCTGGCTGCGAGCGCACCCCGAGCCATGGACCCTGTCGACGCAGGAGGAGTATCACACTCTGTTCACCGAACGGATCGAAGAATGGCTGGACCAAGGGTATGGCAGTTGCCTGCTCGGTCACCCCCAAACCGGGTCAATCGCCGAACAAGCTCTCATCCACTTTGACCTGACGCGATACGCTCTCGACACCTATGTGATCATGCCCAATCATGTTCACGCGCTCATTCAACCGGCGGAGAACCAGACCCTGCCGACTATCCTGCACAGTTGGAAGTCGTACTCCGCCCATGCCATCAACGACGCCTTGAATCGGAACGGAACGGTGTGGATAGACGAGTATTTTGACCACGCGGTCAGGTCCGGAGATCAACTGGAGCATTTCCGCCGGTACATTCTGGAGAATCCCTCCAAGGCGGGATTGAAAACAGGGTTCCGGGCGGGATCGGGATCTGGAATCAGGCTGAACGAGTGATGCGTTTTCACGGCCGGGACGGCCGTGCCACATTTGCAAAGCTGACCTTCTGCACGCTGATGCACTTCACGGGACACACCTCGAGGCAGGCGTTGCAGCGGATGCAGTCCTCCTGGTGAATCCAGTAGAGGAACGGCGGCGAGCCCGGGAGAAGATGCTCGTCGCGCCGGTCCCAGCCCGTGATGCGATCCTGGCCGTCTTTCCGCAGGGCGCGCGCCTTGACGATGCAGTCGGGCCGCGGCTTGACCTCGACGCACTGGTCGCAGTAGATGCAGCGGTCCATGTCGATCTCGTACTTGTAGTGGCACAGGTAACACCGGCCCGCTTCCTCGCGCGCGGGGCCGGGCTCCAGCCCCGTCTCGACCTCCGCCTCCAGTTTCCGCGCGCCGACCGGCAGCTCCGGCATCGGCCGGCGGGGCACGGCGTCCATCGCCCGCGTCCGCGCGGCGTCACGGCCGGACTCGATCCGCACCGCGTCCTCGATGCGCGGACCGCCCATGAGGAAAGCGTCCACCTCGCGGGTAATTTGCCTGGCATGACCGATCGCCTCGATCAGGGTCGTGGCGCCGGTGGCGTAGTCGCCGGCCAGGAACAGCCGCGGATGGGGTTCCGCCGGGGCCCAACCCCGGTCCGCCTGCTGCCCGGTGGCCAGCAGGACGAGGTCCGCCTCGACGGCGAATTCGCTGCCGGGCATTTCCACCGGGCGGCGGCGCCCGTCGGCGTCGGGCTCGCCGGGTTGCGTGCGGGTGAACCGGACGGAGCGGACAGAGCCGTTCGATCCGTCGAAGGCCACAGGCGCGACTTGTGTCTCCAGCGGGATGCCCTCCTCGGCCATCTCCTCCAGTTCGCCGGGCGTGACGCGCATGTCGTCCACGGTCCGCCGGTAATACACGCCCACCTTCTCCGCGCCCAGCCGCAGCGCCACGCGCGCGCAGTCGATGGCGGTGAACCCGCCGCC